>NZ_VYKE01000015.1:0-77853 GCF_032424515.1 Pseudomonas sp. JV245A | reverse complement strand
ATCGCCTGCTCCAGTTCCAGGGCGTTCCAGGTGGCCACCTGGGCGGCCATGGCCGAGCGTTCGGTCACCGCTCCCAGCACCCGTTCGGCGGCGGCCCGGTGCTGAGGTGCGTTGGTGTGCAGGCGAATCCAGCCGTCGCGGCTGGCGTAGTCGCCGGCAATCGGGTCCCAGGGTGATGGCAGGCTCCAGCCCTGCGGGCGGATCGAGCTGGCGAACCAGAACGAGGCCAGGCGCCGGTCGACGCTGACCTCTGGCAGGCGTCCGGTCTGGCTGTACAGGAGTTCAGCGACTGCCTGCCCGGCAGCGGCAATGCTGGCGCTGGCCAGGTCGGTCACGGCGAAGGCCGAGGGCAGGGAGCCCTGGCCGGTTTGCCGGATGCTTGATGACGCCAGGCCCAGCGCGGCCTGGATGGATGCGAGTAACTCGGTCATGGCCCACTCCGTGGATCAGAGGAGGGCATTGCACCCTGAAACTGCCGCGGCTGTCGATCACCCCAGGTCATCGGCCGCGGCTGGCGCCGGAGCAGCGCTTACACGCGGAACTGATCCATGAGTTTCATTTGCTGGGTGGCCAGGGCATTGAGCTGGCTGCTGACCTGGGCCGACTCACTGGCCTGTTCGGTGAGGGTTTCGGTCACGGTGCGAATCGCCGAGACGTTGCGGTTGACCTCTTCGGCCACCGCGCTCTGCTGCTCGGCAGCGCTGGCGATCTGCAGGTTCATGTCGCTGATCACAGTGACCGCGTCGCTGATCTTGCCCAGGGCCTGGACTGCCTGCTGGATCTGCCCGGCATTGTTCTGCGCCTGGCTCTGGCTGGCGTGCATGGTGGTCACCACATCCCGGGTGCCGCTCTGGATGCGTTCGATCACCACGCGGATTTCCTCCACCGAGTCCTGGGTGCGCTTGGCCAGGTTGCGCACTTCATCGGCCACCACGGCGAAACCGCGGCCGCTTTCCCCGGCGCGAGCCGCTTCGATGGCGGCGTTGAGGGCCAGCAGGTTGGTCTGCTCGGCAATACTGCGGATCACTTCCAGCACCGACCCTATCTGTTCGCTGCTCACCGCCAGGGCTTCGACTTCCCCCACCGCCTTGCTCACCTCGTCGGCCAGCAGGCTGATGTCCCGGGTGCTGCGCTCGATGATGGTCATGCCTTCCTTGGCCGACTGGTCTGCGCCACGGGCGGCCTGGGCGGCATTGGAGGCACTGTTGGCAACATCGTGGGCAGTGGCGCTCATTTCGTTGGAGGCGGTGGCCACTTGATCGATTTCGCGGAACTGCACTTGCATGCCTTCACTGGTCTGGCGGGCGATCTCCGAAGACTGGTCGGCGGTGCCCCGGGCTTCGGTGATGCTCTGCTTGATCTGGGCGATGGTCGGTTGCAGCTTGTCGAGGAAGCGGTTGAACCAGCCCACCAGTTCGCCGAGTTCGTCTTTCTTGCTGTAGTCCAGGCGCTGGGTCAGGTCGCCGTCGCCGCTGGCGATGGCCTTGAGCATCTGCGCCACGCTGTTGATCGGGCGGGTCACGCCCGAGGCACTGAGCCAGATCAGCAGCAGGCCCAGCAGGCCGGCGCCGACGGCCACCAGTACGGTTTTCACCGTGCCGCTGGTCTGGGCATCATCCAGCAGGCCTTGCAGTTTTACCGAGTCTGCCAGCAGCACTTGTTGCGGCAGGTCGATGGTGACGCCCCAGGGCTTGGCATCGGCAATCGGGCTGAAGGGGTAGACCGCGCGGATCAGTTCACCCTGTTGCAGGACCTTGTTCTGGCTGCCGGCGAGCAGCGCGAGGATATCCTTGCCCTGGGCGCCGAGGGTTTCGTTGATGTTCTTGCCGACCTGGCTGGCGTCGGCGCCCACGGCCGCCAGCAAGCCGCTGCCGGCGACGATCATCATGTGCCCGGCACCGTTGAACAGAAAGCGCTGG
Source organism: Pseudomonas sp. JV245A (assembly GCF_032424515.1). NCBI lineage: Bacteria > Pseudomonadati > Pseudomonadota > Gammaproteobacteria > Pseudomonadales > Pseudomonadaceae > Pseudomonas > Pseudomonas sp. JV245A. The sequence continues at coordinate 75,934 of NZ_VYKE01000015.1, read as the reverse complement.
GATTCGCCGGCCGCGGCCTGCAGGGAGTCCAGGGCGATGTCGACGCCAATCACCCCGATGACCTTGCCGTCCACCAGCAAGGGCTGGGAGATGGTGGTCATCAGCACCTGTTTCTTGTCCTCGCCGATGGTGTCGGCGTAGGGGTCCAGCAGGCAGGTACGGCGGCTGTCGCGGGGGCAGGTGTACCAGACGTTGTAGGGGGTGCCGCTGAGGTTGAGGGTGGTCTTGGTCAGGTCGTCTTCCACCATCACGGTGTTCAACTGCTGGCCCCCGGATCGGCTCCAGTAGGTGGCGAAGCGCCCGCGTTCGTTGGAAGCACGGGCTGCGTCATTGAGAAATTCGCTGTCCTTGCCATCCAGGGCGTTGGGTTCGTAGGCCAGCCAGATGCCGAGCACTTTGGGATTGCGCTCGAAGGCGGTCTTCAGGCTGTGGTTGAGCTCTTCGCGCAGTGCCGCAGCTTCCAGGCCGCGCTTGCTCGCCATGTCACGCAGGTCGCGTACCTGGTCCGCCAGGGCGGTGATCACCAGGTTGCTTTCACCGAAGGTCTTCTGCACCCGTACTGCCTGGTCGGCGGCCTTTGCCTGCAGCAACTCTTCGACCCCGGCGGTGAGCATCCGCGTGCTGGAGGTGTTGACCAGTTGGTTGTTCTGCTGGCTCTGGTACAGGTTCATGCCGACGATCAGCGCCACTACGCCCAACAGGCACAGTCCGGACAACAGCACTATTTTCAGGCGAATGGAGAGAGAGTCGAACATGGGGGCGATCTCGCGAAAGGACGGATGGAAAGCACGGAATCGGATGACTCCGGTCGCCAAGTCCATTCAGCGCTATGCCCGGAACATCGGCTCGGGCGGCCTTTGCGTGAGGGGCTGCCGACGAACGGTCATGTCCTTGACATATATGGCCTCAGGGGCAAGGGCATAGCTGCCAGCGGGCGCAGGTCAGGAGGCCTGCGGCAGGGCTTCTGGGCGTGACCAGATCCACAGGTTGCCCAGGGTCATGCCGGCAATGGCGGCATACATCGTCCAGTGATGGTTGAGCAGGGTCAGCATCAATCCGGCACACAGCAGCATGCTGACCGTGGCGCTGATCTTGGCCTTGCGGCTGACGATCCGGCCGTTGCGCCAGTTGCATAGGATAGGCCCGAACAGGCGATGGTTCTCCATCCAGGCGCTTAGCCGTGGCGAGCTCTTGGTGGCGGCCCAGGCAGCCAGCAGGATGAACTCGGTGGTCGGCAGGCCGGGTACGACGATGGCGATCAGGCCGATGGCCAGGCTGACATAGGCCAGCGCGCCAAACAGCAGGCGGGAAATCTTCGACGAGGAGGGGCGAGTGGGGGTCATGGTTTCGATGATGAGGTAACGCGTCGTACGGCTCAATCCGCGAATGCCGCCGGCCGACAAAATACCGCTGCGGGCAGGGGCACGCCTTGGCGCGCCACCTGCCCGCAACTACGCGGGTCAGGCCGGTTGTGCGGCGCCGGAGTAAGCCTGTTCCAGCAGCACGGTGAAGCGGTTGAAGGCATCCAGGGCACCTTTTTCCGCCGCGGCTTCTTCTTCGGCGGTGAACTCCAGGCCGTCGAGGATGCGAGTGAAGGTTTTCCAGCCTTCGGCGCGGCCACCGGCTGGTTCGCCCAGGTGACGGGCACCGAAGGTTTCGCTCAGGCCCAGGCCCACGGCACGCTTGATCAGGAACGCGGCACCCAGCTTGGAACCCTCGGAGACGAAGATCCAGCCCAGGGCTTCGGCCTGGCTCGGGTTGCTGACGGCACCGGCCACTGGTGCAGGAACCTCGGTTTCCAGGTCGGCCAGGTCAGCCTTGGCAGCTTCGGCGCGGCAGCGCTCGGCCAGGTCCGGGACGATCTTGTTCAGTTCGGCATCGTTGTACAGGTCCACCAGTTCCGACTGGAACAGGTACTGGGCCACCACGAAACGGGCGAATGCACCTTGGGTTTCGAAGGGCGCATGGGCCTTGACCAGGGCGTCGAGCTTGGAATGCGGCTCGTGGGTGATCTGGTTCAGGCGTTGGGAGCGCAGGTGGTGACGCTGGGAGGAATCCTGGGAGGTCATGCAGATGTCCTTGAGAATGAGAGGCACTTAGTGACTAGACGAACAAGAAGACGCGACACAGTAAAAAATCCTCACTGCCTTGGATGAAAAAGGGCAGTGAGGTGTCCAGGCGTCAGATATCCCACACCAGGTTGACCGAGAAGTTGCGGCCTGGCTGGGTCAGGCGGTCGAGGTTGGCGGGGTTGAGCATGCCGGCCTCGCCGACGCCGTCATAACCGCGCACGTCGTCCCAGTTCCAGTATTTCTTGTCGGTCAGGTTGTACAGGCCGGCGTTGACAGTGACGTCGTCGGTAACCTTGTAGAACCCGGTGAGGTCGAGATTGCCGAAGCCGGGGGTCTTGAACTGGCTGCTGGTGGTCAGGCCGTCCGGGGCTTTGAACGCAGTGTCATCGACCCGATCCTTGCGCTTGACCAGGGTCCAGCTGAGCAAGGTGCCGTAGTTATCCTGGTCGTAGCCCAGGCCAAACACCGCCTTGAGCGGGTTCACGCTATTGATCGGTTCACCGTTGTCGGCATTGCGACCGTAGGCGTATGCCACCGAGCCCAGGGTGTAGAGGCCCTGTGGAGCACCCAGGGCGTCCAGGTTCAGGCGGCCCTTGGCTTCGGCACCCTTGATGGTGGCGTGCTTGATGTTGGCGGTCTGGAACTTGATCTGGTTGTAGCCGGGAGCGATGGCATCTTCGTTGATGAAATCGCTGTACTTGTTATAGAACACCGCCACATCGAAGTTGCCGTGTTCGAAGTTGCCGCGCAGGCCGGTTTCCCAGCTCTTGCTCTTCTCCGGCTTCAGGTCCGGGTTGGGGGTGACCGAATAGCCGGCACCCGGGTTCTCGAAGCGTCCGAACAGCGCCTTGGCAGTCGGTGTGCGGAAGCCTTCGGCGTATTGGCCGTACCAGGTGTATTGCTCGGTCAGCGCGTAGGTCAGGCCGAACTTGGGCGACAGGCGATGCCAGGTCTTTTCGTTGGCATTGATTTCCGAGGCCTTGCCTCCGGCGGCGACGATGGTGTTGACGAACTCGTCGGTCACGTGAGGTTTGAGCTGGGTGTAGTCGTAGCGCAGGCTGGGCAGGAAGGTCCAGTCGTTCCACTGGATCTGGTCCTGGACGAACAGACCATAGGTGTTGATGGTCGGGTCCGGGAAGTCGCTGGATTTGGGGATGCTGTCTCCCCGGGATGCGCTGGGGGCTCCAATGGCCGAGCAGTTGGTGGCCACGTTCAGGCAGGTGGCGGTGCCATAACGGTAGCCGGTCACTTTCTGTTGCTTGATGTTGGTGCCGTAGGTCAGCAAGTGCTCGGTATCGGCCAGGGTGAATGCCTTGTCCAGTTGTGCATCGAAGACCCACTGCTTTTCCTGGTACAGGGTGTCTCGGGTGCGCGCCACACGGCGCCCGGACTGATAGATCTCGTCGGCATGCTGGTCGGTCTTGGCGATCTGGTAGTTCAGGCTCCACTTGATCTTGTCCGCCAGGACGCTGTCGAGGGCAAAGCTGTGTTCCAGGCCGAAACGCTCGCGGGTGATGGTGTCGTTGGCGGTGCGGGCGCGGTACAGGTTGCTGCCGGTGCCGTTGAAGAACAGGCCGCCGACCACACTGCGCTGGTTGCTGTCGCGGTCGTCCTTGTACTTCTCGTAGGTGAGGCCCAGGCGCGAATCGTCGTTGTAGTCCCAGCCCAGCTTGGCCAGCACACTGGTGGTGCGCACGGTTTCCGGGTTGGCTTCGGTACGGTTCAGGCCGGTGCCGCCGGTGCTGCCGTAGGATTCGGTTTCGCGGCCATTACGTTGGCTCAGGTGCAGCAAACCGTCGAATTCGCCGCTGCGCCCGGCGAAAGTGCCGGAGGTCAGCCAGCTGTTGTCGGACGAGCTGTAGCCGCTTTTCAGGCGGGCGCCCAGATCCTGGCCTGGCTTGATGATGTCATCCGGGTCCAGGGTGAAATAACTCACAGCGCCGCCGATGGCGTTGCTGCCATACAGCGCCGAAGCCGGGCCGCGGAGGATTTCCACGCGCTTGATGATTTCCGGGTCGACGTAGTTGCGCTGGGTTTCAGCGTAGGGCCCGTTGAAGAAGCTGCTGGGCACTTCTACGCCATCGACCTGGGTCAGGATCCGGTCGCCGTCGATGCCGCGGATGTTGTAGCCACTGATACCGCCGCCACGCAGGCCCGCGCCACCCACCGAGACGCCTGGTTCATAACGGGTCAGTTCGCGGATGTTGTTGACGTTCTGGCGGTCGAGTTCTTCCCGGGTGTGCACGCTCACGGTGCTGGGCACCGAGTTGATGTCCTGCTCCTGACGGGTGGCGCTGATGGTCACCTGCTGCAGGTTCACCACATTGGCTGCGCTGCGCTTTTCCAGAACGATGTTGTTGTTGCCCAGCTTGCGGTAGCTCAGGTTGGTGCCGCTGAGCAGCCGATCCAGGGCCTTTTCCGGTGGCAGCGAACCGCGCACGCCCGGGGAGGACACCCCGCTGCCCAGCTCCGCCGGCAGGCCCACTTGCCAGCCGGTGACCGCAGTAAAGGCGTTGAGCGCCGATACCAGCGGCTGCTGGGCGATAGCGAAGTTGTAGTTGCCCATGCGCTGGCTGGAGGATGCCGGGGCATCGGCGGCCACCACGGGGGCAGCGTGGACGCCGGCCAGCAGGATGGCTGCGGTCAGCAGCGACAGGGTGCAGTTTTGCAGGCGGGCACAGGGAACAGGGGATCGGCTGTTGAGGCGAGGGGACATCGAGAGCGCTCCGGGTCGCACGAAACTTTTATAGGTGCAGATACACATTCAAAATGCGAATCAGTTGCATTGGCTATAACGAGACGTACGACCCGTAGAGATCGCGTAAAAATAATTGTTCTCAGTTGAGAATCACTAGTGCCGGGAACTCGGAAAGCCGTGCCGAAGTGATGTGGGCCAGGGAACGCACCACATCCAGAGGCTGATCCAGGCGGTAGTTGCCGGTTACCGCGACCTTTGCCAGGTGTTCGTTGTTGTTGACGATCCAGCCCGGGTAATAGCGCCGCAGTTCGGCCAGGACCTGGCTCAGGGGGCAGTTCTCGAACACCAGGCGGCCCTGGACCCAGGCCAGCTCCTTGTCGGCGTCGAGCCTGGCCGGCTGGTCGAAGCCCTGGGGCCCGACCCGCACGCTTTCCCCGGCGCGCAGGCGCAGGCGCTGGTCGGCGTGGGTGGCGCGCAGGTCGATGTCACCGCGCTGCACCTGGACTTGGGCCACGCCGTCCAGGTAGCGCACGGCAAAGGTGGTGTCGCGCACGCTGGCCTTGACCGGGCCGGCGTCCAGTTCCAGGGGCAGGCCGCGATTGCCGGGGATCTCGAAGAAGGCTTCGCCCTGGTACAGCCGGGCCACGCGCTGGTGATCGTTGATGTCGCTGGAAAAGGCCGAGTTGGTGTTGAGCAGCACCTTGGAACCGTCTTCGAGCTGCAGGCGCTGGCGCTCGCCGACCTGGGTCAGGTGGTCGGCCTGCAGGCGCAGCGGCAGGTTGCTGAAGCTGAATAATCCGAGCAGCAGCACCGCGGCGGTGGCCAGGGGTTTCCAGTGGGGGCGCAGGCGCGCCAGGCGCGAGACTTTCGGTGGCGCTGCCAGGGTCAGGGCGCATTGCGCCACTTGCGGGCCATTCCAGATCGCCTGGGCCTTTTCGAAGGCCTGGGCGTTGAGCGGTGAAGCCGCCAGCCACTGATGAAACTGGCGCACTTGTTCCTCGTTCGGATGTTCCAGCTCGATCAGCCAATCCAGTGCCTGATCCATGGCCAGGGTGCTTGAGTGCGGGCCGGCAGGGGTGGGCGGCTCGGCGCTGTGAAAATCCGTCACGGGTGTTCCTCGGCTGCGTCTGTGCGCGGCTGTTTTTTCAAGAGAGAGCGAAAGCCGGCCAAGGTTAACAAAGGCTCGGGGCTGCCGCAGTCATTCTGCTCAGCGGTTGAGACTCACTGGCCGTCGAGACGTTCGGCGACGCCGATGCAGATGGCCATGATCAGTTTCAATTCCTTTTGCACCGTGCTCAGTGAAACCCCGAGCTCGTCGGCGATCTCCTGGTAACTGTGGCCGTGCAGGCGGCTGAGGATGAAGATCTGCTGCTGGCGCGGGCTGAGCTGGCCGAGGCTGAGGTTCAGGCGTTCCAGCATCTGCTCGGCGTGGGCTGCGTCTTCGGCACTGCTGACGGGCGCGGCGACATTCTCCACCACCTCCGGCGGTACGTCTTCGAGCAGGGTGCGGCCCTGGATGCGCCGGGCCCGCAGGTGATCCAGGGCGAGGTTGCGCGCGGTCTGGAAGACAAAGGGTTCAAGGTGCGTGATCGGCCGCTCGCTCAGGGCCCGGGTCACGCGCAGGTAGGTTTCCTGCAGCAGGTCTTCGGCGGTGCTGTGGTTGTTGACCATCCGCTCCAGCGTTCGCAGCAGAGAAATGCGTTGGGTGAGGAAGACGTGGTTGAAGTGCGATTGACTCACAGCAAGGCCTGATCCATTTTTTCAGCAGATGATAATGATTGTCATCTACGTCAATGGTCAAGCCTTGCGTGAATTATCCTCGGCCGGCCAGGTAGGCCTGATAGTCGGGAATCCGGTGCTCATGGGCCTGGTTCATCAGCGGGCTGCTGAGCAGGTAGTCGGCGCTGCACTCGTTGCAGGCCACCGGAATGTTCCATACCGCCGCTACCCGCAACAGGGCCTTGATGTCCGGATCATGGGGCTGGGGTTCGAAGGGGTCCCAGAAGAACACCAGCAGGTCGACCCGTTGCTCGGCAATCTGCGCCCCCAGTTGCTGATCGCCGCCCAGGGGGCCGCTGATCATGCTTTCCACCGGCAGCCCCAGGTGCTTGCTCAGCAACAGGCCGGTGGTACCGGTGGCAACCAGCTCGTGCTCGGCCAGGCGCGCCTTTTGCCGCCCGGCCCACTCCAGCAGGAACGCCTTGCAGTGGTCATGGGCGACCAGGGCGATGCGCTTGCGCGCGGCCATGGTCTTGTGGGTGAAACTGATACCGATCATCGACGAATATCCGTTTTATTCCGCGTTGCACAGGGCCAGGCAGTTATCCAGCATGCGGTTGGAGAAACCCCACTCGTTGTCGTACCAGGCCAGCACCTTGAGCAACCGGCCACCGCTGACCTTGGTGTGGTTGGCGTCGAAGATCGACGACAGCGGATTGTGGTTGAAGTCGCTGGAGACCAGCGGCAGGGTGTTGTAGCCGAGGATCGTCGAGTGCTGGCTGGCGCTCTTGAGCAACGCATTGACCTCTTCGGCGGTGGTGTCGCGCTTGAGGGTCACCGTCAGGTCCACCAGGGACACGTTGATCACCGGTACTCGCACGGCCATGCCGGTCAGCTTGCCAGCCAGCTCCGGCAGCACCAGGCCCACCGCTTCGGCAGCGCCGGTCTTGCTCGGGATCATGTTCTGGGTGGCCGAACGGGCGCGATAGGGGTCGCTGTGGTAGACGTCGGTGAGGTTCTGGTCGTTGGTGTAGGCGTGGATGGTGGTCATCAGGCCGTTGTCGATGCCCAGCTCGCGGTGCAGTACCTGGGCCACTGGCGCCAGGCAGTTGGTGGTGCACGAGGCGTTGGAGATGATCTGGTGCGACTGGCGCAGGATGTCGTGGTTGACCCCGTAGACCACGGTGGCGTCGGCGCCCTTGGCCGGGGCCGAGATGATGACCTTGCGGGCACCGGCGGTCAGATGGGCGGCAGCCTTGGCGCGGTCGGTGAACAGGCCGGTGCATTCGAACACCACGTCGATCTTCTCCGCGGCCCAGGGCAGTTCGGCCGGGTTGCGGATGGCGCTGACGGCAATCCGGTCGCCATTCACGGTGAGGCTTTCCTGATCGTGTTCGACTTGGGCGTCGAAAGTGCCGTGCACGGTGTCGTATTTCAGCAGGTGGGCATTGATAGCGCTGTCTCCGAGATCGTTGATAGCGACGATCTGCAGATCCTGGCGATAGCCTTGGGTATAAAGTGCGCGCAGGACGTTACGGCCGATACGGCCAAAACCATTGATTGCGATTCGAAGAGTCATGTGCAAACGCCTGTCGTTGAATTTGTTGTTGGAATTACAAGATTATTCGCATAGAAATAGAAAACAAGCCTTTTTAGTGGCAATATTTTGTCTTATCTACAACGAGTGACCTGAATCAACTGGTCCAAATGGTCAGAAACATCCTCCGCTGTCCCTGAGCGGTGGCGCGTCTGATCAGCATAGACAAACAGGTCGCCACATCCGTTAGCCTGGAGTTCTACACATGCATCCCCGCGTTCTTGAGGTCACCGAACGGCTTATCGCCCGTAGTCGCGCCACTCGCCAGGCCTATCTCGCGCTGATCCGCGATGCCGCCAGCGATGGCCCGCAGCGGGGCAAGCTGCAATGTGCGAACTTCGCCCACGGCGTGGCCGGTTGTGGCACCGACGACAAGCACAACCTGCGGATGATGAATGCGGCCAACGTGGCAATTGTTTCGTCATATAACGACATGTTATCGGCGCACCAGCCTTACGAGGTGTTCCCCGAGCAGATCAAGCGCGCCCTGCGCGAGATCGGCTCGGTGGGCCAGTTCGCCGGCGGCACCCCGGCCATGTGCGATGGCGTGACCCAGGGCGAGGCCGGCATGGAACTGAGCCTGCCGAGCCGTGAAGTGATCGCCCTGTCTACGGCGGTGGCCCTCTCTCACAACATGTTCGATGCCGCGCTGATGCTGGGGATCTGCGACAAGATTGTCCCGGGGTTGATGATGGGCGCCCTGCGCTTCGGTCACCTGCCGACCATCTTCGTTCCGGGCGGGCCCATGGTCTCGGGCATTTCCAACAAGCAGAAAGCCGACGTGCGCCAGCGTTACGCCGAAGGCAAGGCCAGCCGCGAGGAACTGCTGGAGTCGGAAATGAAGTCCTACCACAGCCCCGGCACCTGCACCTTCTACGGCACCGCCAACACCAACCAGTTGCTGATGGAAGTCATGGGCCTGCACCTGCCGGGCGCCTCTTTCGTCAACCCCAATACGCCGCTGCGCGACGCCCTGACCCATGAGGCGGCGCAGCAGGTCACGCGCCTGACCAGGCAGAGCGGGGCCTTCATGCCGATTGGCGAGATCGTCGACGAGCGCGTGCTGGTCAACTCCATCGTTGCCCTGCACGCCACGGGCGGCTCCACCAACCACACCCTGCACATGCCGGCCATCGCCCAGGCGGCGGGCATCCAGCTGACCTGGCAGGACATGGCCGACCTCTCCGAGGTGGTGCCGACCCTGTCCCACGTCTATCCAAACGGCAAGGCCGATATCAACCACTTCCAGGCGGCGGGCGGCATGTCGTTCCTGATCCGCGAGCTGCTGGAAGCCGGCCTGCTCCACGAAGACGTCAATACCGTGGCCGGCCGCGGCCTGAGCCGCTATACCCAGGAACCCTTCCTGGACAACGGCAAGCTGGTGTGGCGCGACGGCCCGATCGAAAGCCTGGACGAAAACATCCTGCGCCCGGTGGCCCGGGCGTTCTCTGCGGAGGGTGGCTTGCGGGTCATGGAAGGCAACCTCGGTCGCGGCGTGATGAAGGTTTCCGCGGTGGCCCCGGAGCACCAGATCGTCGAGGCCCCGGCCGTGGTGTTCCAGGACCAGCAGGACCTGGCCGATGCCTTCAAGGCCGGCCTGCTGGAGAAGGACTTCGTCGCGGTGATGCGCTTCCAGGGCCCGCGCTCCAACGGCATGCCCGAGCTGCACAAGATGACCCCCTTCCTCGGGGTGCTGCAGGACCGCGGCTTCAAGGTGGCGCTGGTCACCGACGGGCGCATGTCCGGCGCTTCGGGCAAGATTCCGGCAGCGATCCATGTCAGCCCCGAAGCCCAGGTGGGTGGCGCGCTGGCCCGGGTGCTGGACGGCGATATCATCCGCGTGGATGGCGTCAAGGGCACCCTGGAGCTTAAGGTAGACGCCGCAGAATTCGCCGCCCGGGAGCCGGCCAAGGGCCTGCTGGGCAACAACGTTGGCACCGGCCGCGAACTCTTCGCCTTCATGCGCATGGCCTTCAGCTCGGCAGAGCAGGGCGCCAGCGCCTTTACCTCTGCCCTGGAGACGCTCAAGTGAAACTGGCCCTGGTCGGTGATATCGGTGGCACCAACGCGCGCTTCGCGTTGTGGAAAGACCAACAACTGGAGGCGATCGAAGTCCACGCCACTGCGGACTACAGCTGCCCGGAAGATGCCATCAAGGCCTACCTGCGGGACCAGGGGCTGGCCCTGGGTGCCATAGGTTCGGTGTGCCTGTCGGTGGCCGGCCCGGTCAGCGGCGATGAGTTTCGCTTCACCAACAACCACTGGCGCCTGAGCCGCCAGGCTTTCTGCCAGGCGTTGCAGGTGGACCAACTGCTGTTGGTCAACGACTTCTCGGCCATGGCCCTGGGCATGACCCGCCTGCAGCCGGATGAATTTCGCGTGGTTTGCGAAGGCGTTGCCGAGCCCTTGCGCCCGGCCGTGGTGATCGGCCCGGGCACGGGCCTCGGGGTGGGCACCCTGCTGAACTTCGGCGACGGTCGTTACATGGCCTTGCCGGGAGAGGGCGGGCATGTCGACCTGCCCTTGAGCAGTGCGCGGGAAACCCAGCTCTGGCAGCACATTCACGACGAGATCGGCCATGTCAGCGCCGAGACCGCCCTCAGCGGTGGCGGCCTGCCCCGGGTGTATCGGGCGATCTGTGCGGTGGACGGCCATGAGCCGCGGCTCGAGACACCGGAGGCCATCACCGCGGCCGGCCTGGCTGGCGACCCGGTCGCCCGGGAAGTGCTGGAGCAGTTCAGCTGCTGGCTGGGCCGGGTGGCGGGCAACAACGTGCTGACCACCGGGGGGCGTGGCGGGGTGTACATCGTCGGTGGGGTGATTCCGCGCTTTGCCGATTTCTTCATCCGCAGCGGCTTTGCCAAGAGCTTTGCCGACAAGGGTTGCATGAGCGATTACTTCAAGGGCATCCCGGTGTGGCTGGTGACTGCGCCCTATTCCGGGCTCACCGGTGCCGGCGTGGCCCTGGAGCAGGCCCAGGGCTGACGCCGCCCTGGCAGGCGACCCGGCATCAGGCATAATCGCGCACCCTGCCTAACAATAAGGACGGCCCCGGTGAGTTCAGTCAGTAAGTCGATTTTGTTGGTTGACGACGATCAGGAAATTCGCGAGCTGCTGGAAACTTATCTCAGCCGCTGCGGCTTCCAGGTGCGCAGCACCGCCGACGGGGCCGGCTTTCGCCTGGCCCTCAACGAGGCGCCCAGCGACCTGGTGATCCTCGATGTGATGCTGCCGGACGAAGACGGCTTCAGCCTGTGCCGCTGGATCCGCCAGCATCCCAAGCGCAGCCAGGTGCCGATCATCATGCTGACCGCCAGCTCCGACGAGGCCGACCGGGTCATCGGCCTGGAGCTGGGCGCCGACGACTACCTGGGCAAGCCTTTCAGCCCCCGGGAGCTGCAGGCGCGGATCAAGGCCCTGCTGCGGCGCGTGCAGTTCACCCAGGAGCGGGTTGTCGGCGAGGTGCTGTGCTTCGACGAATGGCGCCTGGATGTGATCAGCCACCGGCTGTTCCACAACGATGGCGAGGAGGTGATTCTCTCCGGCGCCGACTTCGCTCTGCTCAAGCTGTTTCTCGACCATCCCCAGGAAATCCTCGATCGCGACACCATCGGCAATGCCACCCGCGGGCGTGACCTGATGCCCCTGGATCGCATCGTCGACATGGCGGTGAGCCGCCTGCGCCAGCGTCTGCGTGACACCGAAAAGCCGCCGCGGCTGATTCGCACCGTGCGCGGCAGTGGCTATCAATTGGCAGCCAATGTGGTTGCCGGCAATGGCCACTGAGGCATTGCGCAAAGTGCTGCGGCGCCTGCCGGTGCCCCGTTCCCTGCTGGGGCGGATGCTGCTTTTGACCCTGCTGGCGGTGCTGTTCGCCCAGGCGCTGTCCAGCGTGATCTGGGTTTCCCAGCTGCGCGCCACCCAGCTCGAAGGGCTGGTGACCAGCGCCCGCAGCCTGGCCCACTCGATGACCGCCAGCGTCAGTTACCTGCGTTCGTTGCCGGTGGCGTACCGGCCCCTGGTGCTGGACCAGTTGCGCAGCATGGGCGGTACGCGGTTTGTCGTGACCCTGAACGACAAGCCCCTGGGCATGCAGGTGCTGCCCGCCACCCCGCGCAAAGAAGCGGTGTTGCAAGCCGTGGAGCAGGTGTTGCGCCAGTCCCTGGGCAATGACGCGGATATCTCCGTGACCTTCGTCAGCCCCGATGACCTGCGGATCTTCAATGGCGGCCTCAAGCTCGACGAATTGCCGCGCTCCTGGGCCCATTACGCCCTGACCCTGGAACCGGTAAACCCGCCGGTGCTGGTGACCCAGATCCAGATGGCGCCGGGAGAGTGGCTGTACATCGCCTCGCTGTTGCCCGAGCCCTATACCAGCCTGGAAGAACAGGGCCTGCCGGCACAGCAGGTGTGGTTCATCCTGCTCACCAGCGGTTTTCTGCTGTTGTTCATCGGCCTGTTGGTGCATTGGCAGAGCCGGCCCCTCAAGCGCCTGGCCCGGGCGGCGCGGGACATGTCCCTGGGGGCCGACGTCGAGCCGGTAGCGGAGGGCGGCGGCAGTGAAGTGGTGGAGGTGGGCCGGGCCTTCAACAGCATGCGCGAGCGCATCAGCCGCTACCTGACCGAGCGCAGCCAGCTGTTCAGCGCCATCTCCCATGACCTGCGCACCCCCATCACCCGCTTGCGCCTGCGGGTGGAATTGCTGGAGGACGAGCAACTGCAGGCCAAGTTCGGGCGCGACCTGGATGAACTGGAGTTGCTGGTCAAGGGCGCGCTGCAGTGCGTCAAGGACACCGACATCCACGAGAACATCGAGCCGGTGGACCTCAATCAGGTACTCGACTGCCTGGTAGAGCCTTATCTGGCACCCAACGGCAATGGCCGCGTGACCCAACAGGGCCGGGCCCTGGCCAGCTACCCGGGCAAGCCCCTGGCGCTCAAGCGCTGCATGGGCAACCTGATCGACAATGCCCTGAAGTACGGACAGAACGCTCACCTGCACATCGAAGACGACGACAGCGGCTTTGTCCTGCATGTCGACGACGAAGGTCCCGGCGTACCGGAGCAGCGCCTGGAGCAAGTCTTCGAGCCGCACTTCCGTCTTGCTGGCCAGCAGCAGGGCTACGGCCTGGGCCTGGGGATTGCCCGCAACATCGCCCACAGCCATGGCGGCGAAGTCAGCCTGCAGAACCTGCGCGAAGGCGGCCTGCGCGTAACCCTTTACCTGCCCCGGACCTTCGACTGACCTGCCTGCCGTTGTAAGCGCTGGCTTGTGGAGGAACTGGCTTGCCAGCGAAGGTGTCCTCAAGGGCACCACAGGGCTCAAGGGCCTCTTCGCCGGCAAGCCGGCTCCTATGGGGGAGTGCAATGTCACGGTTTGGTGACATTGCGCTGGTCCTTTGTTACCTGCGGTCGCAGGCGGCTTGATTAGACTCAAGCCTTCGATAAAAACAACAACAGGTCACCCATGGACGCTCTCTCCCTGCCATTCAGCAGTTGGCTGAATGCCCCTGCACATCAGGCCTGGCTCGCCGCCGAAGGCCTGCGCCTGCTGGATTTTGCCAAGGCCTCACGGCTTCCTGCGGGCTTTGGCAACCTCGATGAACAGGGCCGCCTGCCCAGCGGCGCCCAGGCCGAAACCATGAACACCGCGCGCATGATCCACAGCTTTGCCATGGCCCATATCCAGGGCCTGCCGGGTTATGCCGCTCTGGTGGACCACGGCATCGCCGCCCTCGGCGGGCCCTTGCGTGATGCCGAGCACGGCGGCTGGTTCGCCGTGGCCGGGCAGGCCGACGGCAACAGCACCAAGGCCGCCTACCTGCATGCCTTTGTCGCTCTGGCGGCCAGCTCCGCGGTGGTGGCCCAACGTCCCGGCGCCGAGCGTTTGCTGGAGGAGGCCATCGCCATCATCGACCGGCATTTCTGGAGCGAGGAGGAGGGTGCGCTGCGCGAGTCTTTCAACTGCGACTGGAGTCAGCCGGAAGCCTATCGCGGTGCCAACAGCAACATGCACGCCACCGAGGCGTTCCTGGCCCTGGCCGATGTCACCCAGGACTCACGCTGGCTGACCCGCGCCCTGCGGATCGTCGAACGGGTGATCCACACTCAGGCGGCGGCCAACGACTTCATGGTGATCGAGCATTTCGACCTCGCCTGGCAACCACTTCGTGACTACAACCGGGCCTTTCCCGCCGACGGTTTCCGGCCCTTTGGCACCACCCCGGGACACGGCTTCGAATGGGCGCGGCTGTTGCTGCACCTGGAGGCTTCGCGGGTGAAGGCTGGCATGCTGACCCCCGGCTGGCTGGTGCAGGACGCGCAGAAGCTGTTCGAAAGCAACTGCCGCCATGGCTGGAGCGTCGATGGCGCCCCGGGCATGGTCTACACCCTGGACTGGGACCACCAGCCAGTGGTGCGCGAGCGCCTGCACTGGACCCACGCCGAGGCCAGCGCCGCCGCCAGCGCCTTGCTCAAACGCACCGGCCAGGCCCAGTACGAGGCCTGGTACCGCTGTTTCTGGGAATTCTGCGAGGCCCATTTCATCGACCGCAGGCACGGTAGCTGGCACCACGAACTGGGCCCGGACAACCAGCCGTCAGCCCGGATCTGGGGCGGCAAACCGGACCTCTATCACGCCTGGCAGGCGGTGCTGATCCCGCGCCTGCCGTTGGCCCCGAGCATGGCTTCGGCATTGGCCCAGGTGTCTGTTCCGGGCCTTGTGTAACCATGTGGTGACATTTCCCCATCGCTTCGTTACTCGAATGATCGACTAGGCTGTTTAGACTCGTTTGCAGCGCAAGCACCAGACTTGCATGCATAACAACAAGAAAGGTACTTCAAATGAATGCGATTTCTCGCCTCGCCACTGTCATTTCCCTTGCCTCTCTGTTTCCCCTGAGTGCCCTCGCCGCCGATTCCAAAGGTTCCGTGGAAGTCGTCCACTGGTGGACTTCGGGTGGTGAAAAAGCCGCCGTCGATGTGCTCAAGGCCCAAGTGGAAAAAGACGGTTTCACCTGGAAGGACGGCGCCGTGGCCGGCGGTGGCGGTTCCACTGCCATGACCGTGCTCAAAAGCCGCGCCGTGGCCGGCAACCCGCCGGGTGTGGCGCAGATCAAGGGCCCGGACATCCAGGAATGGGGCAGCACCGGCCTGCTCAGCACCGATACCCTCAAGGACGTGGCCAAGGCCGAGAACTGGGACGGCCTGCTGTCGCCCAAGGTGGCCAATACCGTCAAGTACGAAGGTGACTACGTGGCGGTGCCGGTGAACATCCACCGGGTCAACTGGCTGTGGATCAACCCTGCCGTGTTCAAGAAAGCCGGGATCGACAAGGCCCCGACCACCCTCGAAGAATTCTATGCCGCCGGCGACAAGCTCAAGGCCGCCGGCTTCATCGCCCTGGCCCACGGCGGCCAGCCGTGGCAGGACAGCACCGTGTTCGAAGACGTGGTGCTCTCGGTCATGGGCCCGGAGGGCTACAAGAAAGCCCTGGTGGACCTGGACCAGAAAACCCTCTCCGGCCCGGAAATGGCCAAGGCCTTCACCGAGCTGAAGAAAATCACCGGCTACATGGACCCCAACCGTGCCGGGCGTGACTGGAACATTGCCGCAGCCGACGTGATCGGCGGCAAGGCCGGCATGCAGATGATGGGCGACTGGGCCAAGAGCGAGTGGACCGCGGCCAAGAAGGTCGCCGGCAAGGACTACCAGTGCGTACCGTTCCCGGGTACCGACAAGGCCTTCACCTACAACATCGACTCCCTGGCGGTGTTCAAGCTCAAGGCCGACCGCAAGGGCGATATCGCTGCCCAGCAGGACCTGGCCAAGGTCGCCCTGGGCAAGGACTTCCAGAAAGTCTTCAGCATCAACAAGGGTTCGATCCCGGTGCGTACCGACATGCTCAACGACATGAGCGCCGAGGGCTTCGACTCCTGCGCCCAGGCGTCGGCCAAGGACTTCCTGGCAGACGAGAAGACCGGCGGCCTGCAGCCGAGCATGGCGCACAACATGGCCACTTCCCTGGCGGTGCAGGGCGCGATCTTCGACGTGGTGACCAACTTCATGAACGACAAGGATGCGGACCCGGCCAAGGCCAGTGCGCAGCTGGCTTCGGCGGTCAAGGCCGCGCAGTAATCCTTGAACCCCGCCGCCGGTACGCCGGCGGCTCACCCGTGACTGTCGCCGCCCTGCCTGTGCCCCGGCCCATGCAGCGACGGTGTGCAGCCCGGATTCACTCCTGACTGGGTTATTCCGATGAGCTCTGTGGCGGTTTTCAGCAAAGCCTCACCGTTAGATGCATTGCAGCGCTGGCTACCCAAGCTGGTGCTGGCACCGAGCATGGTGATCGTGCTGGTGGGTTTCTACGGCTACATCATCTGGACGTTCATTCTGTCCTTTACCAATTCCAGCTTCATGCCGAGCTACAAGTGGGTCGGCCTGCAGCAATACCTGCGCTTGATGGACAACGACCGCTGGTGGGTGGCGAGCAAGAACCTCGCGGTCTTCGGCGGCATGTTCATCGCCATCAGCCTGGTGCTGGGAGTGTTCCTCGCGGTGCTGCTGGACCAGCGCATCCGCAAGGAAGGCTTTATCCGCACCGTGTACCTGTACCCCATGGCGCTGTCGATGATCGTCACCGGTACCGCCTGGAAGTGGTTGCTCAACCCCGGCCTGGGCCTGGACAAGATGCTTCGCGACTGGGGCTGGGAAGGCTTTCGCCTGGACTGGCTGGTGGATCAGGACCGGGTGGTGTACTGCCTGGTGATCGCCGCGGTTTGGCAGGCCTCGGGCTTTGTCATGGCGATGTTCCTCGCCGGCCTGCGGGGTGTCGACCAGTCGATCATCCGCGCCGCTCAGGTGGACGGTGCGAGCCTGCCGACCATCTACCTGAAGATTGTCCTGCCGAGCCTGCGGCCGGTGTTCTTCAGTGCCTTCATGATCCTCGCCCACATCGCCATCAAGAGCTTCGACCTGGTGGCGGCGATGACCGCGGGCGGGCCGGGCTATTCCTCCGACCTGCCGGCGATGTTCATGTATTCCTTCACCTTCAGCCGCGGCCAGATGGGCATAGGTTCGGCCAGCGCCATGCTGATGCTGGGCGCCGTGCTGACCATCCTTGTGCCGTACCTGTATTCCGAACTGCGGGGCAAGCGCCATGACTGACTCCCTTGGCAAACCGACCCTGAACTTCAGCCGGATCGCCATCTACGCCACCCTGCTGCTGGCAGCGGCGGTGTACCTGATACCGCTGGTGGTGATGCTGCTCACCAGCTTCAAGACCCCGGAGGATATCCGCACCGGCAACCTTTTGAGCTGGCCACAGGTGGTGGACGGCATCGGCTGGATCAAGGCCTGGGACACTGTCGGTGGCTACTTCTGGAACTCGGTGAAGATCACCGTGCCGGCGGTGCTGATCTCCACCTTCATCGGTGCAATGAACGGCTACGTGCTGTCGATGTGGCGCTTTCGCGGCTCCCAGCTGTTCTTCGGCCTGCTGCTGTTCGGCTGCTTCCTGCCGTTCCAGACGGTGCTGCTGCCGGCTTCGTTCACCCTGGGCAAGTTCGGCCTGGCCAACACCACCACCGGCCTGGTGCTGGTGCACGTGGTCTACGGGCTGGCCTTCACCACTTTGTTCTTTCGCAACTACTACGTGAGCGTGCCGGATGCGCTGGTCAAGGCTGCGCGCCTGGACGGTGCCGGGTTCTTCACCATCTTCGGCAAGATCCTGCTGCCGATGTCGGTGCCGATCATCATGGTCTGCCTGATCTGGCAGTTCACCCAGATCTGGAACGATTTCCTCTTCGGCGTGGTGTTCGCCAGTGGCGACGCGCAACCGATCACCGTGGCCCTGAACAACCTGGTCAACACCAGCACCGGGGCCAAGGAATACAACGTTGATATGGCAGCGGCGATGATCGCCGGGCTGCCGACACTGCTGGTCTACATCTTCGCCGGCAAGTATTTCCTGCGCGGGCTGACGTCCGGCGCGGTCAAGGGGTAAGGCATGGCAACTCTCGAATTACGCAACGTCAACAAGACCTACGGTGCCGGCCTGCCGGACACCCTGAAGAACATCGAGCTGAAGATCGATGACGGTGAATTCCTGATCCTCGTCGGCCCATCCGGCTGCGGCAAATCCACCCTGATGAACTGCATCGCGGGCCTTGAGAACATCAGTGGCGGGGCGATCCTGGTGGACGACGCCGACATCAGCGGCATGAGCCCCAAGGATCGTGACATCGCCATGGTGTTCCAGTCCTACGCGCTGTACCCGACCATGAGCGTGCGCGACAACATCGCCTTCGGCCTGAAGATCCGCAAGATGCCCGCCGCCGAGATCGACGCGGAGGTGGCACGGGTGGCCAAGCTGCTGCAGATCGAGCACCTGCTCACCCGCAAGCCGGGCCAGCTCTCCGGTGGCCAGCAGCAACGGGTGGCCATGGGCCGGGCGCTGGCGCGGCGGCCGAAGATCTACCTGTTCGACGAGCCGCTGTCCAACCTCGACGCCAAGCTGCGGGTGGAGATGCGCACAGAAATGAAGCTGATGCACCAGCGTCTGAAAACCACCACGGTCTATGTCACCCACGACCAGATCGAAGCCATGACCCTGGGTGACAAGGTGGCGGTGATGAAAGACGGGATCATCCAGCAGTTCGGCACCCCGAAGCAGATCTACAACGACCCGGCCAACCTGTTCGTGGCCAGTTTCATCGGTTCGCCACCGATGAACTTCATCCCCCTGCGCCTGCAGCGCAAGGACGGCCGCCTGCTGGCCCTGCTGGACAGTGGCCAGGCTCGCTGCGAGCTGCCCCTGGGGCCCCAGGATGCCGGGCTGGAAGACCGTGAGGTGATCCTCGGCATTCGCCCGGAACAGATCGCCCTGGCCGCGGGCGAGGCCAACGGCCTGCCGACCATTCGTGCCGAGGTCCAGGTGATCGAGCCCACCGGCCCCGACACCCTGGTATTCGTCACGCTCAATGGCACCAAGGTCTGCTGCCGCCTGGCACCGGACCAGGCCCCCGAGGCCGGGGAAACCCTGACACTGCAGTTCGATCCGGCCCGGGTGCTGTTGTTCGACGCCCAGAGCGGTGAACGCCTGGGCGCCGCCGGGGCACCGGTGACAGAGGCCCGGGGCGGCAATGTGGCGCAGTTCAAGGGCCGCTGAATCCGTGACGGATGGCCTGTCATCCGTCGCCATTGCTGTAAACCGCGTTGGATAAATCGTTAATAACAATAAAGACGAGGATGTAGGGATGAAAAAGCAACACAACAACACCCGATTGCTCTGCCAGTTGTCGGCGGTGGCGGCCCTGGTCCTGTCCGGCAATGCCATGGCCGATGAGGCGTTCAGCGCCGATTCGAAATGGATGACCGGCGACTGGGGCGGCGAGCGCACCAAGCTGATCGAGCAGGGGATCGACATCAAGGCCGACTACGTCGGTGAAATGGGCGCCAACCTGCATGGCGGTTACAACGACGACAAGACTGGGCGCTACAGCGACCAGTTCGGCCTGGGCGTGGCGTTCGACCTGCAGAAGCTTTTGGGCTGGGACAACACCCAGGCCAAGATCCAGCTGACCAACCGTAACGGCCAGAACATCTCCAACGACCGCATCGGCGACCCGCGTGCCGGCACCTTGAGCTCCTCCCAGGAGGTCTATGGCCGGGGGCACATGGTCCGCTTGACCCAGTTGTGGGTTCAGCACCAGTTCCTCGACGGCAAGCTGGACGTCAAGGCCGGCTACTTCGGCGAAGGCGAAGACTTCAACACCTTCCCCTGCGACTTCCAGAACCTGGCGTTCTGCGGCTCCCAGGTGGGCAACTGGGCCACCGGCATCTGGTACAACTGGCCGGTCAGCCAGGCGGCGCTGCGCATCAAGTACAACATCACCCCCGAGCTGTATGCGCAAATCGGCGCCTACAACCAGAACCCGTCGCAACTGGAGCACGGCAACGGCTTCAAGCTCAGCGGCAGCGGCACCAAGGGCACCGTGTTGCCGGTGGAACTGGTCTGGTCGCCCAAGCTCAACAGCCTGCCGGGCGAGTACCGCGTCGGTTACTACAAGAGCACGGCCGATGCCAATGATGTGCGCAAGGACGTCAATGGTCAGGATGCCGCGAACACGGGTGATGCCTATCGCGTGCACAACAGCAAGCACGGCTACTGGTTCGTCGGGCAGCAGCAACTCACCACCCACAACGGTGATGCTTCCCGGGGCCTGAACATCGCCGCCAACGCCACCTTCCACGACAAGGACACCAACGTCGTCGACAACTACCAGTCGCTGATGTTCGTGTACAAGGGGCCGTTCGATGCGCGTCCCAAAGATGACGTCGGCATCGGCTTTGCTCGTATCCACGTCAATGACGATGTGCGCAAGAACGCCCAGCTGATCAACGAGGACAACGGCATCAGCAACTACGACAACCCGCTGTACATGCCGCTGCGCGACACCGAATACAACTACGAGATCAACTATGGCTTCCACGTCACCAACTGGCTGACCGTGCGCCCCAACCTGCAATACATCACCCACCCGGGTGGTGTGGATGAAGTCGACAACGCGCTGGTGGCCGGCCTGAAAATTCAGTCGGTGTTCTAAGACCGTTGCGATAAGCTCCTTCTCTCTGTGCGCATTTTGCGGATGGCCTGGGCCGTCCGCTTTTTTTTGTCGGGCCGGCGCCCCCCTCATGAGTAGCGAGACAGCATTGATTTTCAGGACTGCGGCCCATGCATGAGCATCCGCTACAACGCTTTTTCAGATCCTTGCGCGAGCGCCCGGTGTTTGCCTGGGAGCGTTATCAACTGCGTGACGTGCTGGTGATCGATCACCCGCTGTGCCAGGCCGTGTTCAGTCGTCAGGGTGCCCAGTTGCTGCACTTCCAGCCGGCCGGACAAAAGCCCTGGCTGTGGTGTGCGGCGAAGTGGCCGCAGGTGGGGGCGATCCGTGGCGGAGTGCCTGTGTGCTGGCCCTGGTATGGGCGCCATCCCAGCGAAAATGCCTGGCCTTCCCATGGCTGGGCGCGGCTGCTGGACTGGAAGCTGCTGGACAGCAGCAGTGATGAAGAGGGCGTGCGCCTGCACTGGCAATTGCAGTTGTGCGACTGGAAGGTCGACCTGCATGCGCACCTGGGCCAGAGCATGGACCTGCGCCTGAGCACCGAGCACCAGGACACCGAACCCTGCCAGTTGAGCCAGGCTCTGCACGCCTACTGGCGTATTGGTGATGTCGGCGAGATAGCGCTGTCTGGGCTCGATGGCGCCCAGGGTTATGACCAGTTGAACCGTCAGGTCTGCCAGCAGCAGGGCGAGTTGCGGGTCGAGGGCGGTTGCCAGCGGGTGTTCCAGCACGAGGGTGAGTTGCAGCTCAAGGATCACGCCTGGCAGCGCGAGTTGTGCATCGATACCGGTGACCATGCCGACACCGTGGTCTGGCACCCCGGCACCCGGCCGCTGCTGGGGGTGAGCTGGAATGAGGTGTCGCGGTTCGTCTGTGTCGAAGCGGCTGTGGGTGGCACCGACAGCCTGCGCCTGGCGCCCGGGGAGCAAGCGCACCTGAGCTTGCAGGCGCGCGCTGCGGGGTAGGGAGCCGGCCCGGCTTCAGTTGAACTCGTCGCCCACCGGGTAGCGGCTGGCGTTGAGGCTTTCCTTGATCTTGCGCAGGTGTGGCTGGAAATCCACGCCGCGGCGCAGGGTCATGCCTGTGGCCAGCACGTCGAGTACGGTGAGCTGGATGATCCGCGAGGTCATCGGCATGTAGATGTCGGTGTCTTCCGGTAGCGGGATGTTCAGGCTCAAGGTACTGGCCTTGGCCAGTGGCGAGTTTTCTGCGGTCAGCCCCAGCACCGAGGCGCCGTTTTCCCGTGCGATACGCGCCACTTCCACCAGTTCGCGGGTGCGGCCGGTGTAGGAAATGATCACGAACAATTCGCCGGTATGAGCCACCGACGCGATCATCCGTTGCATCAGCACATCGGCGTGGGCGGTGACGGCGAGGTTGAAGCGGAAGAACTTGTGCTGGGCGTCCAGGGCCACCGGGGCCGAGGCGCCGAGACCGAAGAAGTGGATCTGCCGGGCCTGGATCAACAAGTCCACGGCCTTGCTGATCAGGTTCGGGTCCAGGGCCTGGCAGGCGCTGTCCAGGGAGGCGATGGCGCTGCCGAAAATCTTTTGCGTGTAGGCCTCTGGGTTGTCGTCGGCCTCCACGGCACGGCTGACATAGGCCGCACCGCTGGCCAGGCTCTGGGCCAGTTGCAGCTTGAGTTCCGGGTAGCCGCTGACGCCAAAGGAGCGGCAGAAGCGATTGACCGTCGGTTCGCTGACCGAGGCAGCCTGGGCCAGGGCGGCGATGCTGAAGCGAGTCGCCTGCTGCGGGTTGAGCAGGATGACTTCGGCGACTTTACGTTCCGCCTTGTTCAGTTCTTCAAGACGGTTCTGGATCTGCTCCAGAAGGTTTCGCACTCGGTCCATTAAGGTTTCCTAGATCGGCTAGACAGGCGCTGCGGGCAGGGCCGGGAAGCGGTCAATCGAGCAAGGCGCGCCGACGGATTGTCGGTGCAGGCCTTTTGAGCTTGCTGCGATTGCGCTGCGCACCGGGTCGCTGGCGCGCCTGCAATGCGAAGTTGAGAGGTGGCCTATCCTACTGATGGCCCGGATCGACCACCACCTGGAATCTGTATTTTGTAAAAATGTTGTGTTTATTACTACATTTTTCCTTGAGTGATGCCTTGAAAAAAGGTATTTGTAGCTTAACTTGATAAAAGAACAAACATCATGCCTTCGATAACGGTTGAACCCTGCACCTTTGCCTTGTTTGGCGCGCTGGGCGATCTGGCGCTGCGTAAGCTGTTTCCTGCCCTGTACCAACTCGATGCCGCCGGTTTGCTGCATGACGACACGCGCATCCTGGCCCTGGCCCGCGAGCCTGGCAGCGAGCAGGAACACCTGGCGAATATCGAAACCGAGCTGCACAAGTATGTCGGCGACAAGGATATCGATAGCCAGGTCCTGCAGCGTTTTCTCGCCCGCCTGAGCTACCTGCATGTGGACTTCCTCAAGGCCGAGGACTACGTCGCCCTGGCCGAACGTGTCGGCAGCGAGCAGCGCCTGATTGCCTACTTCGCCACGCCGGCGGCGGTGTATGGCGCGATCTGCGAAAACCTCTCCCGGGTCGGGCTCAACCAGCACACCCGTGTGGTCCTGGAAAAACCCATCGGCTCGGACCTGGATTCATCACGCAAGGTCAACGACGCGGTGGCGCAGTTCTTCCCGGAAACCCGCATCTACCGGATCGACCACTACCTGGGCAAGGAAACGGTGCAGAACCTGATTGCCCTGCGTTTCGCCAACAGCCTGTTCGAAACCCAGTGGAACCAGAACTACATCTCCCATGTGGAAATCACCGTGGCCGAGAAGGTCGGCATCGAAGGTCGCTGGGGCTATTTCGACAAGGCCGGCCAGCTGCGGGACATGATCCAGAACCACTTGCTGCAATTGCTCTGCCTGATCGCCATGGACCCGCCGGCCGACCTTTCGGCCGACAGCATCCGCGACGAGAAGGTCAAGGTGCTCAAGGCCCTGGCGCCCATCAGCCCGGAAGGCTTGACCACCCAGGTGGTGCGCGGCCAGTACATCGCCGGCCACAGCGAAGGCCAGTCGGTGCCGGGCTACCTGGAGGAAGAAAACTCCAACACCCAGAGCGACACCGAGACCTTCGTCGCCCTGCGCGCCGATATCCGCAACTGGCGCTGGGCCGGTGTGCCGTTCTACCTGCGCACCGGCAAGCGCATGCCACAGAAGCTGTCGCAGATCGTCATCCACTTCAAGGAACCCTCGCACTACATCTTCGCCCCCGAGCAGCGCCTGCAGATCAGCAACAAGCTGATCATCCGCCTGCAGCCGGACGAAGGTATCTCGTTGCGGGTGATGACCAAGGAGCAGGGCCTGGACAAGGGCATGCAACTGCGCAGCGGTCCGTTGCAGCTGAATTTTTCCGATACCTATCGCAGTGCACGGATCCCCGATGCCTACGAGCGGTTGTTGCTGGAAGTGATGCGCGGCAATCAGAACCTGTTTGTGCGCAAAGATGAAATCGAAGCCGCGTGGAAGTGGTGTGACCAGTTGATTGCCGGGTGGAAGAAATCCGGCGATGCGCCCAAGCCGTACGCGGCCGGGTCCTGGGGGCCGATGAGCTCCATTGCACTGATCACGCGGGATGGGAGGTCTTGGTATGGCGATATCTGATTTGCAACTGCCGGCGGGCGTGCGCGCCCACGAATTCCGCAGCCCCACGCTGCTGGCTGAAGGCCAGGCGCTGAAGGTCGCCGAGCTGCTGCGCGAGGCCATTGCCGCGCGCGGCAACGCCACCCTGGTGGTGTCCGGTGGCCGTAGCCCGGTGGCGTTTTTCCAGGCTCTGGTGAAGCAGGAGCTGGATTGGTCCAAGGTGCTGATCACCCTGGCGGACGAGCGCTGGGTGCCTGTGGAGCATGCCGACAGCAATGCGGGCCTGCTCAAGCGCTACCTGCTCCAGGGGCCGGTGGCCAAGGCTCGCTTCCTCGGCCTCTACAGTGCGGCGGCCAATCTTGAAGAGGCTGCCCTGCAAGCGGACAGTCTGCTGGCCGAACTGCCGGGCATCGATGTGCTGGTGCTGGGCATGGGGGATGACGGCCACACCGCGTCGCTGTTCCCCAACAGCCCGAACCTGGCTGAAGCGCTCAAGGCCGATGGCACTCGTCGCTGCTGGCCGATGCTGGCGCCCAGCGTGCCCCATCAGCGCCTGAGCATGAGCCGGGCATTGCTGGCTTCGGCCCGCAACAGCCTGTTGTCGATTTCCGGTCAGTCCAAGCTGACCACCCTGAGCGCCGCACTGGCTGGTGACGCTGTCGCCGAAATGCCGATTCGCGCCTTCCTGCAAACCCCGTTAGAGATTTACTGGTGCCCATGAGCCAAGGATCAGCCGCTATGACAAACCTCGCCCCGACCGTTTCCATGGCGGACAAAGTTGCCCTGATCGACAGCCTCTGCGCCAAGGCGCGGATCCTGCCGGTGATCACCATTGCCCGCGAGCAGGATGTCCTGCCGCTGGCCGATGCCCTGGCGGCCGGCGGCCTGACCGCCCTGGAAGTGACCCTGCGTTCGCAGTTCGGCCTCAAGGCGATCCAGATCCTGCGCGAACAGCGCCCGGAGCTGGTGACCGGTGCCGGCACTGTGCTCGACCCGCAGATGCTGGTGGCGGCGGAGGCGGCAGGTTCGCAGTTCATCGTCACCCCGGGCATCACCCGCGACCTGCTGCAAGCCAGCGTGGCCAGCCCGATTCCCCTGCTGCCGGGGATCAGCAATGCCTCCGGGATCATGGAGGGTTATGCCCTGGGCTACCGCCGCTTCAAGCTGTTCCCGGCGGAAGTCAGTGGTGGCGTGGCGGCGATCAAGGCCCTGGGCGGGCCGTTCGGCGAGGTCAAGTTCTGCCCTACCGGCGGCGTCGGCCCGGCCAATATCAAGAGCTACATGGCGCTCAAGAATGTGATGTGTGTCGGCGGTAGCTGGATGCTCGATCCCGAGTGGATCAAGAACGGCGACTGGGCACGGATCCAGGAGTGCACGGCCGAGGCCCTGGCCCTGCTGGACTGAAGGTTCTACCCGATTCGTTGGTGTGTTCTACGGCTTTACGGTGCGCTTGGTCGGCGCACCGTTTTTTTTTGCCTGGAGAATAGCGCTGCCCGGCGCGCGACAGGCGGGCAGGGCTTACCGGCCGGCCAGGTCGGTGAGGGCTTCGATCAACTGCTGCATATGCGCAAGGGGAGTGGTCAGCCCCGGAGTGATGCGGATGCAGGTGCCGAACCCTGCGCCATTGCGGGCCACGGTGAACAGGTTGTAGTCCCGTAGCAGGCGATCCGCCAGGGCTTGCTGGTCCTGGTGGCGGGTGAAGCGCACAGCGCTGATGGCGCAGCACAGGCGCGGGTCCTGCGGGGTCATGACTTCCAGCCCGTCCATTTCGCGCACCGCTTCGCTCCAGCTATGGCGCAGGTAGTTCAGGCGCGCGCCCTTGGCCGCCGCACCACCCATCGCCCGGTGTTCCTCGAACACCCGGGGCAGGGTCATCAGCGCCGGAATGTTTGGCGTGCTGTAGGGCGTACGGGCGCGCACGTCGTCACGGGGAAAATGGAACTCGTCCATGTCCGGGTCGATGTCTTCCAGGCGTTCGGGGTGGATATACACAAAGCCCAGGCTCAGCGGTGCGCCGATCCACTTGTGCAGGTTGAAACCGGCGAAGGCGATGCCCAGGTCGCAAAGGTCGAAGTCGATCTGGCCCAGGGCGTGGGCGCCGTCGAGGATGATGTCGACCCCGTGTTCCCGAGCGGCGGCGGCAATCGCCCGGACCGGCATCACCAGCCCGCTGCGATGGGTGACATAGGTCAGGGGCATCAGCTTGAGCCGTGGGTAGCGCTCGAAAGCGTCTTTGTAGGTGCTTACAAGGCTGTCAAAACTGGCAGGATGCCGGTGGACGATCTCTATCACTTCGACGCCGCGCTGGCGGGCCAGCCAGCGCATGGCGCTCTTGACCGTGTCGTACTCCAGGTCGCTGAGCAGCACCTGGTCGCCCGGTTGCAGGCGGTTGTAGTTGCGGATCAGCGATTGCAGGGCGTCGGAGGCACAGCGGGTCAGGGCCACGGCGTTTTCCGGCGCCTGCAGCAGCGCCGCCAGTTGGCGGCGGATGTCCAGCGCGTCGATCTGCTCGAAGCGCTGGCGCACCAGCAGCGAGTTGCTGCGGTTCACCCACTGGATGTTGTGCTGGTACTCCTGGGCCACGCTGCGGGTCATGCGCCCGAAGTAGCCGTTTTCCAGGTTGATCGGCCCCGGCTCGATGTCGAACTGGCGAGCGATGCCCTGCCAATGATCTTCGTCGTGGGCAAGTGTGGCTGCAGTCCTTGGCATGGAGGGCTCTTTTTCAGTGACGGGGTTTGGGTTTGCCGTGTTTGGCCCGCAGGGGATCGAGCAGGTCGCTAAGGCCGTTGTGGTCAATTTCCTGCATCAGGGCCAGCAGGCCGCCGAGTTCGCCCTTGGGAAAACCTTCCCGGGCGAACCAGTTCAGGTAGGGGCCGGGCAGGTCGGCCAGGATTCGGCCCTTGTATTTGCCGAAGGGCATTTCCCGGGTGACCAGCAGTTCAAGAGTTTCAGGGGTCATGGCGGGGGCTGTCGTGTCATTCAAGAGCCTTGGAAAATACAGGCATTCTGCATGGAGGCCAAATGACAGATCATGCAAATAACTCGGATACAGATTTTTGTATATTTTCTAAGTAATTGAATAACAAGGAATAAAAATATAATCCAAGTCTGGCATGGCGGGTGCAACAGTTAACTCAACTAACTCAACTCTCGAGTTAACCCAATTCTCGCAACCCACAAGGAACCAGAAAATGACTGACTTGAATAAAGAAGCTATTTCGGTACTCAACAGCCTGATCGAGACCAGCAAGGACGGTCAGGAAGGGTTCAAGACCTGTGCCGAAGACATCAAGCACCCCGAGCTCAAGGCGCTGTTCATCAAGCGCTCCACCGATTGCGCCACGGCCGCGGCAGAACTGCAGTCGGTAGTGCGCTCCATGGGCGGGGATCCGGAAACCTCCACCAGTGTCAGCGGCGACCTGCACCGTCGCTGGGTCGACCTCAAGTCCCTGGTGACCGGCAAGGACGAGGAGGCGGTGCTCAACGAGGCCGAGCGTGGTGAAGACCATGCACTGAAGGCTTACAAGGAGGCTCTGGAGAAGATCAACAAGCACAACCTGGTGGGCATTCGTGACGTGGTAGAGCGCCAGTACCACGGCGTGCAACGCAATCACGACCAGGTCAAAGCCCTGCGCAACCAGGCACGCGCCCGTTCGTAAGGGTCAAAACCTGTCAAAAACGCCAGCCAGTCTGGCGTTTTTTTATGCCGGTAATTTAATGCTGGACGGTATTTAGTTAGCTAGCTAATAATTAGCCCAGCTTCGCTGATGCCTATCGCGACTATCGTTGTGTTTGTCCTGCCAAGAGTTGCCAGCCGTGCCCATTACCCTGCAAGCCCTGCTTGCTCCCAACCTTCCTGCATTGCAGTTCGCGATCAAGACCCTGCTCGGTGGTGGGGTAGCGCTGTGGCTGGCATTGCGCTGGGGGCTGGAGCAACCGGCCTGGGCCCTGATGACCGCATTCATCGTGGCTCAGCCGCTGTCCGGCATGGTCCTGCAAAAAGGTCTGGCGCGGCTGTTGGGGACCCTGGTGGGCACCCTTATGTCGGTGCTGTTCATGGGGCTGTTCGCCCAGACCCCCTGGCTGTTCCTCCTGGCCCTGGCGCTGTGGCTGGGGTTGTGCACGGCCAGTTCGACCCTGTTGCGCAGTGCCTGGTCCTACTCCTTCGTGCTGGCCGGCTACACCGTGGCCATCATTGCCTTGCCGGCCATCAGCCATCCCCTGGGGATCTTCGACCAGGCGGTGGCCCGCTGTACGGAGATTTCCCTGGGCATCATCTGCGCCACCGCCAGCAGCGCGCTGCTCTGGCCGCTGCGCGTCGAGCGACAGTTGGCCGATCAGGCCCGCAGCGCCTGGCACAGCGGGATGCAGGCGGCCCGTGCCACCCTGGCCGGGGATGCCCAGGCCCGCAAGGGCCTGCTGGAGATCCTCGGGCGCATCGTCGCCGTCGATGCCCAGCGCGAACATGCCTGGTTCGAAGGCCCGCTGGGCCGCCAGCGGGCCCGGGCGATCGGTGGCTTGAGCCAGAAACTGTTGATGCTGCTGCGTATCTCCCGTTCGGTGCGGCGCCAGTGGAAGCAGTTGGATAGCGTCGAAGCCGCGCGGTTGCAGCCGTGGATGGATCAGGTCCTGGCGGCCCTGGACAGCGCTGATGGGGCCAGCCTGCAAGCCTTGTCGCCACGGGTGCTGGAGGCCTCCCGCGATGGGGCGATCAGCCCGGCGCAGAGTTACTGCCTGGCGCGTTTCAGCTTGTTGCTGGACACCGCCCTGGCTGCCACCCAGGCCTTGGAAGCGGTGCAGGAGGGGCGCGGGGCAATGGTGCAGCCGGCGACGCTGACACCTCACCGCGACTTGTCGCTGGCCCTGGTATTCGGCGCCCGCAGCGCCCTGGCTTTTCTGACGGTGGCCAGCTTCTGGCTGGCCACCGCCTGGCCCGCGGCCTCCGGGGCGATGCTGCTGACCTGTGTGGTCTGCAGCCTGTTCGCCAGCCGCGAGAACGGGGCGCAGATCGGCATGAGCTTCATGCGCGGGATCTTTCTGGCGGTTCCGGCAGCCTTCGTGGTGGGGCAGATCCTGCTGCCCCAGTGGAGCGGTTTCCCGATGCTGGCGATGGCCATGGGCGTGCCGCTGTTCTTCGGCGCCCTGGGCATGGCCAAGCCGCAGATCGGCGCCACGGCCACTTCGTTCTGCCTGCACTTCATCGTGCTGATCTCGCCGATGAACCGCATGAGTTTCGATGTTGCCAGTTTCTTCAATAACGCCCAGGCCATGGTGCTGGGGGTGGGCGCTGCGGTGCTGGCCTTCCATCTGCTGATCCTGCGCAACCCGGCGTGGCACGGCCGGCGCCTGCTGGCTGCGACCCTGCACGACCTGGTGCGCCTGACCCGGCGCAACCTGCGGGGTGCGGAAAGCTGGTTTGGCGGGCGCATGGCCGACCGCCTGTTGCAACTGGCGCGGCATTATCCGGAACTGCCGGAGCCGGCCCGCAGCCGCTGGGACGATGGCCTGCTGGGCCTGGATATCGGCGACGAACTGATGCACCTGCGCCTGAGCCTGGCGGTGGCCCAGGTACCGGTCGGCGCCGCGCAGCGAGCTTATTTCGAGCACCTGCAGCGCACCCTGGAACAAGGCCCGGCGGGCAGTCGTCAGGATGCCCTGGAGCAGCCCAGCGTGGCCCTGCTGGAGGCGCTGGGGCAGCAGCCGCCCAGTGATGCGTTGAAACTGGCGCAGGGCGCCGTCGTGCAATTGCAAAGCAGCTGGCGCAGTTGGTGCCGGCAGCAGGAGGAAAGTCATGGGGCTGCGTGAGTGGTCGCTGGGCGGGGTGCTGCTCAGCCCGTTCCTGATTTATGTGGTGCTGGCGCTGGTGCTGACCGGTGCCCTGCGGATGCTGGTGCGGGTAACCGGGCTGGGCCGCTGGATCTGGCACGAAGCACTGTTCGATTGTGCCCTGTACGTCTGTGTCTTGACGGTCATTACGCTGGTCCTGGGGCCCTTATAAGGAGTTGATCATGCGTACACCCGTACGTGTCGTGTTTACCCTCTGCCTGGTGGCGGTGGCGATCTTTGCCGGTTATCACCTGTGGCAGTACTACATGCTTACGCCCTGGACCCGCGATGCGCGGATCCGCGCCGACGTGGTGATAGTCGCCCCGGATGTGTCCGGCTGGGTGCGCGAGCTCAAGGTGGCGGACAACCAGCCAGTCAAGGCCGGCGAGCTGTTGCTGAGTATCGACCGCGACCGTTTCGAGGCCGCCCTGGAAAAAGCCCAGGCGGTGGTGCAGACCCGCCAGCAGCAGTTGAGCCTGCGCGAACATGAAGCCAGCCGCCGCGCTGCTCTTGGCCCCCAGGCCATCAGCGCCGAGCTGCGCGAGAACGCCCAGATCAACGCCGGCATCGCCCGTGGCGAGCTGCGCCAGGCCCAGGCCGAGGCCAAGGTCGCCGAATTGAACCTGGCCCGTAGCCAGGTGCATGCGCCCCGTGACGGGCATATCACCAACTTGCGCCTGGCCGAGGGCAACTACGTCAATGCCGGGCAGCCGGTGATGGCGCTGATCGATGACTCGACCTTCTATGTCCAGGCCTATTTCGAGGAAACCAAGCTGCCGCGGATCCAGGTCGGCGACCCGGTGAAGGTCTGGCTGATGAGCGCCGGTGATGCCCTGCAAGGCCATGTGGAAAGCATCAGCCGGGGGATCACCGACCGTAATGCCACGCCTGACGGGCAACTGCTGGCGGAAGTGGAGCCGACCTTCAACTGGGTACGCCTGGCCCAACGGATTCCGGTGCGGATCAAGCTCGACAAGGTGCCCGAAGGCATCAACCTGAGCGCCGGCATGACAGCCAGTGTGCAGGTGGAGGAGGGCGGCAAACAGTAGGAGCCGGCTTGCCGGCGAAAGCGCCGGCATAGCCTTCGCCGGCAAGCCGGCTCCTGGGGAGCGAGACTCAGCCGATGGTGATGGCTGGCAGGGTGGTCAGGGTCACGGTCTGCTTTCTGCGCGGAGCGGCGATTTCGGCTTCGCCGTCCACAACCAGTTCATCGTGCTGGTTGAATACGCGAGTGGCGATGCGCACGCGGAACTTGGGCAGTTTTTCGAGGATCTCCAGGCGTACGGTCAGGGTGTCGCCAATCTTCACCGACTTCTGGAAGGTCATCTGCTGGCCGATGTAGATGGTGCCCGGGCCAGGCAGCTCGCAGGCCACGGCGGCACTGATCAGCGCGCCGCTGAACATGCCGTGGGCGATGCGCTCCTTGAACGTGGTGGCGGCGGCGAACTCGGGGTCCAGGTGCACCGGGTTGTGGTCGCCGGACATGGCGGCGAACAGCTGGATGTCACGCTCCTCGACGGTCTTGCTGTACTGGGCGGTCTGGCCGACTTCCAGGGCTTCGTAAGGCGTGTTGGTTACCTGGGTCATGTTGCTGAAATCCTCTGACAGATAAATAAGCGCACTGGCTGCGCACCGGCTATTCCGACCGTGGTGGCCGGCGGTGCTGCAGGGCCTGGTCGAGCCAGGCCAGCACGTCGTGGGTCACTTGGTCACGGTTGCTTTCGTTGAACAGCTCATGACGTGCCTGGGGGTAGATATTGAGTTGCAGGCACTGGCTGCCGGCCTCGCGCAACGCGTTGGCCAGATCCTTGAGACGCTTGCCAGCGCTCACCGGATCACATTCACCACCCATTACCAGCAGCGGCAGGCCCGGATCGATCTGCTTGAGGTTGGCAATCTTGCTGATTTGCTGCAGCCCACCCAGCAGATCGATCCACAACTGGTTGGTGCAGCGAAAGCCGCACAATGGATCGGCCACGTACTTGTCGACTTCCGCCGGGTCGCGGCTGAGCCAGTCGAAGGCGGTGCGATTGGGTTTGAACGCCTTGTTGAACGAACCGAAGGACAGCCATTCGATCAGTGCGCTGCGCCCCTGGCCGCCCTGGCGCCAGCGTTCGATGCGGGCGATCAGGCTGGCGGCGCGGTACAGCGCCACCGGCTGGAAATTCGAGCCGCTGAGAATCGCCCCGTGCAGGCTGGCGCTGTGATGTTGCAGATAGGCCTGGGCGATGTAGCTGCCCATGCTGTGGCCCAGCAGGACGATGGGCGTGCCGGGGTGCTGCTGGCCGATGTGCTGGTTGAGGCTGGCCAGGTCGCCGACCACCTTGCTCCAGCCGTTCTGGTCTGCGTAGTGGCCCAGTACCCCCTGTTCCGCCGTCTTGCCGTGGCCTCGCTGGTCGGGGGCGTAGACGGCATAGCCTTCGGCGCACAAGACCTGGGCCAGGCGCGCGTAGCGCCCGCTGTGCTCGGCCATGCCGTGGGACAGCAGGACCACCGCCTTGAGTGGCGGTTCGGGCAGCCACTGGTTGACGAAGAGGCGGTGGTGGTCGCTCGTGGTCAACCAGAACGTGTCATGGGTCATGGCGATTCCTTTGCTCGAAGACGCTGCACTTTATAGCGCATCGGTGCCTGGGCGTCTGATTCGCGCGCCCGTTGGAAGCAAGATTCACAAAATTAATGACACACTTGCGCATATTTGCCTGAATCGCCATAGCTGCTAACGTCCGAGGAGCCCCGCCCCTGAGAGCGTTGCAGTGGCGGCCCGGACAGCTCAGGTACAAGAGAGGACAAGAATAATGCAACCTGATTTCTGGAATGATAAGCGCCCCGCTGGCGTCCCCAACGAGATCGACCTGGGGGCCTTCAAGTCGGTGATCGAGGTGTTTGAGCGTTCCTGCAAGAAATTCGCTGATCGCCCGGCCTTCAGCAACATGGGCGTGACCCTCACCTACGCCGAGCTGGAACGCTACAGCGCGGCCTTCGCCGGTTATCTGCAAAGCCATACCGATCTGGTTCCGGGAGACCGTATTGCGGTGCAGATGCCCAACGTTTTGCAGTACCCGATCGCGGTATTCGGAGCCTTGCGCGCAGGGCTGGTGGTGGTCAATACCAACCCGCTGTACACCGCGCGGGAGATGCGCCACCAGTTCAAGGATTGCGGGGCCCGGGCCCTGGTCTACCTGAACATCTTCGGCCAGAAGGTCCAGGAAGTGCTGGGGGATACCGATATCCAGTTCCTGATCGAGGCCCGGATGGGCGACATGATGCCCAGCGCCAAGGGTTGGCTGATCAATACCGTGGTGGACAAGGTCAAGAAGATGGTGCCGGCCTACCACCTGCCCCAGGCCATTTCCTTCAAGAGTGCCCTGCGCCTGGGGCGTGGCCAGAGCATCAAGCCGCTGCAGGTGGGCCACGACGATGTTGCGGTGCTGCAGTACACCGGGGGCACCACCGGCCTGGCCAAGGGCGCGATGCTGACCCACGGCAACCTGGTGGCCAACATGCAGCAGGCGCGGGCCTGCCTCGGCCAGCATGGGCCCGACGGCCACACCCAGTGGCGCGAAGGCCAGGAGGTGATGATCGCGCCGCTGCCGCTGTACCACATCTATGCCTTCACCGCGAACTGCATGTGCATGATGGTGACCGGCAACCACAACGTGCTGATCACCAACCCGCGGGACATCGGCGGCTTCATCAAGGAGCTGAAGAAGTGGCGTTTTTCTGCGCTACTGGGGCTCAACACGCTGTTTGTGGCACTGATGGATCACCCGGATTTCAAGAACCTGGATTTTTCCAATCTGAAGCTCACCAACTCTGGCGGCACGGCCCTGGTCAAGGCTACCGCCGAGCGCTGGCAGAAGCTGACCGGCTGCCGGATCACCGAAGGCTACGGGCTGACCGAAACCTCGCCGGTGGCCTGTACCAACCCCTATGGCGAGCGTTCGCGGCTGGGCACCGTCGGCCTGCCGGTACCGGGCACCACCTTGAAGATCATCGATGACCAGGGCGTCGAGCTGCCGTTGGGCGAGCGGGGCGAGCTGTGCATCAAGGGCCCGCAGATCATGAAGGGCTACTGGAACAAACCCGAGGCCACCGCCGAAGTGCTGGATGCCGAGGGCTGGTTCAAGTCCGGTGATATCGCGGTGATCGATCCGGACGGTTTCGTGCGCATCGTCGATCGCAAGAAGGACATGATCATCGTCTCGGGTTTCAACGTGTACCCGAACGAGATCGAGGATGTGGTCATGGCTCACCCGAAAGTCGCCAACTGTGCAGTCATCGGTATACCGGACGAGCGTTCCGGCGAGGCGGTGAAGCTGTTTGTGGTGCCGCGTGAGGCGGGGGTCAGCCTTGAAGAGCTCAAGGCCTACTGCAAAGAGAATTTCACCGGCTACAAGGTGCCCAAGCACATTGTGCTGCGTGACTCTTTGCCGATGACCCCGGTGGGCAAGATCCTGCGCCGCGAGTTGCGCGATATCGCTTGAGCCCAGGGCTTTTACCTGGCGGGCAAGCCGGTTGGCGCAACCAGCTTGCCCGCTCTGCATTCCGAGGGGCGCAAAGCCCCGGGCCAGAGCGGAATTCAGGCGGGTAGAATTTTTACTCTAAAAGTGACCATTTAAGTGTCTTGAGTCATTTTTGTGACTATTCAGGCCTTCTTTGGCTCTAGTCGGCCTTTTCCAAAGCTGCTACTCTCGGCGCGCTTTGTGACTTCTCGGCCTAAGTAAAAGCCAGACTCACCAACAATAGACACCAATAAAAAACACAGACAAATAATAATCGCATCAAATGCGGTGATGAATTCGCGTTGCTGAGGAGTGGGCTTCCATGATCGAAGACTTTTGGAAGGATAAGTACCCAGCTGGGATTGCTGCCGATATCAATCCAGACGAGTATCCGAATATTCAGGCGGTGTTGAAGCAGTCCTGCCAACGTTTCGCTAACAAACCGGCCTTTAGCAACCTCGGCAAGACAATCACCTACGGTGAACTGTACGAACTGTCCGGGGCCTTTGCCGCGTACCTGCAGCAGCATACCGATTTGCAGCCCGGCGATCGAATCGCCTTGCAACTGCCCAACCTGCTGCAATACCCGATCGCGGTATTCGGTGCGATCCGCGCCGGCCTGATCGTGGTCAATACCAACCCGCTGTACACCGCGCGGGAAATGGAACACCAATTCAACGACTCCGGCGCCAAGGCCCTGGTCTGCCTGGCCAACATGGCCCACCTGGCAGAGGCCGTGGTACCCAAGACCGGGGTCAGGCACGTGATCGTCACCGAAGTGGCGGACCTGCTGCCGCCGCTCAAGCGCCTGCTGATCAACAGCGTGGTCAAGTACGTGAAGAAGATGGTGCCGGCCTATCACCTGCCGCAGGCCGTCAAGTTCAATGACGTTCTGCGCAAGGGCCATGGCCAGCCAGTGCAGGAAGCCAACCCTGCTAGCAGCGACGTGGCAGTGCTGCAATACACCGGTGGCACCACCGGGGTCGCCAAGGGCGCCATGCTGACCCACCGCAACCTGGTGGCCAACATGCTGCAGTGCAAGGCGCTGATGGGCTCAAACCTCAATGAAGGCTGCGAGATCCTCATCACCCCGCTGCCGCTGTACCACATCTATGCATTCACCTTCCATTGCATGGCCATCATGCTCATGGGCAACCACAACATCCTGATCAGCAACCCGCGGGACTTGCCGGCGATGGTCAAGGAGCTGTCGAAGTGGAAGTTCAGCGGCTTTGTCGGCCTCAACACCCTGTTTGTCGCCCTGTGCAACAGTGAAGCGTTCCGCAAGCTGGATTTCTCGGCGCTGAAAGTCACCTTGTCCGGTGGCATGGCCCTGCAACTGGCGGCGGCCGAGCGGTGGAAGGAAGTGACCAACTGCCCGATCTGCGAAGGCTACGGCATGACCGAGACCAGCCCGGTGGCCACGGTCAACCCGATCCAGAACATCCAGATCGGCACCATCGGCATTCCGGTGCCTTCGACCCTGTGCCGGGTGGTGGACGACGCCGGGGAAGAGCTGCCCCTGGGCGAAGTCGGCGAACTGTGCGTGAAGGGCCCGCAGGTGATGAAGGGCTACTGGCAGCGCCAGGATGCCACCGATGAAGTCCTCAACAGCGAAGGCTGGCTGAAGACCGGTGATATCGCGCTGATCCAGCCCAATGGCTACATCCGCATCGTCGACCGCAAGAAGGACATGATTCTGGTCTCCGGTTTCAACGTCTATCCCAATGAGCTGGAAGACGTACTGGCCTCGCTGCCGGGCGTGCTGCAGTGCGCGGCGATCGGCGTGCCGGACGAGAAATCCGGTGAGACCATCAAGATCTTCATCGTGGTCAAGCCGGGCGTGACCCTGACCAAGGAGCAGGTGATGGCGCACATGCGTGCCAATGTCACCGGCTACAAGGTGCCCAAGGCTGTTGAGTTCCGCGATGCGTTGCCAACCACCAACGTCGGCAAGATCCTGCGCCGCGAGCTGCGTGACGAAGAGCTGAAGAAGCTCGGCGTGAAGAAGTAAGCCGCAGCGCCCACAAAAAAGCCCCGCCAGTGCGGGGCTTTTTTATTGGGCGGCGCCCGCCTTACTGCTGGAACTGGGCGAAGTTCACGCCGGTGCCGGCCGGGCGCACGTCCTTGAGGAAGGAGTCCTTGTCGGCGCTCAACTCCAGGCTCAGGGCGGCCTTGCGCTTGCCTTCGTTGCGGATCACCAGGCCTTCGAGTTTTTCCCGCAGGAACAC
This sequence comes from Pseudomonas sp. JV245A, assembly GCF_032424515.1. Lineage (NCBI taxonomy): Bacteria > Pseudomonadati > Pseudomonadota > Gammaproteobacteria > Pseudomonadales > Pseudomonadaceae > Pseudomonas > Pseudomonas sp. JV245A. The sequence continues at coordinate 39,064 of NZ_VYKE01000015.1, read as the reverse complement.
CGTAGGCACTTTCAGGTGCAGCAGTTGATCGGTGTCCGGGGTGTGCAGCAGCAGGTGCACCCATTCGTACTGACCGATGGCCAGGCGGGTGACCAGGATATCGAACCACCAGATATTGCGGTTGCGGTTCAGCTCCGCGAAGTGGCAGTTGTTGACGCCCAGCACCGCACCGCCCAGTTCCTGGTTCCTGCGGGCGATAGCCTGCTTTTTATCGAGTTTCATAACGTTCCTACGGGGATTGGATCTTCAGTGCTTGGCCTGAACAGGGGGAGCATTCTCCCGGGTTGCCCGGCAAACATAAAGCGCTACCTGGGCGGCGCGATGAAATGCCCGGCAAAAATAATTGAAACTCTGCGCGAAAGCCGCGGGTCAACCTTGGGTAACGACGCAATCCCCTTTGTTCGATCAATGAATGTTCTACGGAGAAATACCATGGGCAGCACAGCGGATAAGGCAAAAGGTCTGGCTAACGAAGCCATCGGTAACGTCAAGCAAGGTGTCGGCAAAGCCACCGACAACACCAAGCTGCAGGCTGAAGGCAAGCTGCAGGAGAAGAAAGGCGAAGCCCAGCAAGCGGTGGGCAAAGCCAAGGATGCAGTGAAAAAGACCATCGACAAGGCCTGAAAACGGCCTGTTCGATGACCCACTGCAGCGGCCATCCACGGATGGCCGTTTTCATGTGAGGTGTGGGTGAGAGAGGGGAATCGGCCACTGGAAATGGTTGCGGTTCGCCAACTAGGCTAATTTGTTGTAGAAAACGCCCCCTGAGTCGCTATCGACTTCAACCTTTTTGCGGCGAAAGGAGACGCTATGATTTTTCCGGACCTCAAAGGTTTGCCCCTGCACCGGGTACTGATCCGCACGGTGAATGAGTTCATCGCGGACGAGATGTCCACCTACGCCTCGGCACTGGCCTACCAGATGCTGTTCTCGCTGTTCCCCTTCATTCTGTTCCTGATCGCCCTGATCGGTTTCCTCCATCTGCCGGACTTCTTCACCTGGCTGCGCCTGCAGTCGGAGCTGGTGCTGCCCCACGAGGCCCTGGAGCAGGTCAACCCGGTCATCGATCAATTGCAGCAGTCCAAGGGTGGCCTGCTGTCCATCGGTATCGTCATCGCCCTGTGGACCGCTTCGGCGGGTGTACGCCTGATGATGAGCGCGATGAACGCCGCCTACGACGTGGTCGAGGGGCGGCCGATCTGGAAGCGCTTCCCGCTGTCGGTGTTCTACACCGTGGGCATTGCCGGCATGCTTCTGGCCGCCGCGGCGCTGATGGTGCTGGGGCCGCAGGTGATGGCCTGGCTGGCGGGGCAGGTGGGCCTGGAGGACTTCATCGTCACCCTGTGGACCATCCTGCGCTGGCCGGTGATCGTGCTGCTGATGATGGTGGCCGTGGCCCTGATGTACTACGTGATGCCCGATGTGCAGCAGAAGTTCCGCTTCATCACCCCGGGCTCGGTGCTGGCGGTGGTGGTATGGATCGTCGCTTCCCTGGGTTTTGCCTACTACGTGAAGACGTTCGCTAACTACAACGCCATGTATGGCAGTATCGGTGCGATCATCGTGCTGTTGCTGTACTTCTATATCTCCGCCGCAGTGCTGTTGCTGGGAGCGGAGATGAACGCGGTGATCGAACACATGTCGGCCGAAGGCAAGGACCCTGGCGAAAAGGACTTTGACCAGCACGACGAAAAACAACACGTTTCGGGACTGGGCCGGGACCACTCGCTCAAGCCGACCACTGACGAAGCCTGATCATGATCCGTGAAATCCTCAAGATGGGCGATGAGCGCCTGCTGCGCATCGCCCCGCCGGTACCGCCGGAAATGTTCGACAGCCCCGAGCTCTGGGAACTGATCGACGATATGTTCCAGACCATGGAAAGCGTGGGGGGCGTCGGCCTGGCGGCGCCGCAGATCGGTGTCGACCTGCAACTGGTGATCTTCGGCTTCGAGCACAGCGAACGTTATCCGGAAGCCGAAGCTGTGCCGCAAACCATCCTCATCAATCCGCTGATCACGCCCTTGAGCCCGGTGCTGGAAGAGGGCTGGGAAGGTTGTCTCTCGGTTCCCGGCCTGCGCGGCGCGGTGCAGCGCTACCAGCACATCCGCTACGAAGGCTTCGACCCCAGGGGCGAGCCCATTGTGCGCGTGGCCTCGGGTTTCCACGCCCGGGTGGTGCAGCATGAGTGCGATCACCTGATCGGCCGGCTGTATCCCTCGCGGATCAGCGATTTCAGCAAGTTCGGCTTCACCGAAGTGCTGTTTCCCGACCTCGACCCCAACGCCGACGAATAAGCCCCGGCCCGCCCGGTGTCAGGGCCTCGACCCAGGCCGGTCGATGGCCATGGCCAGCAACGGTTTGCTGCGCTGGTAGCGGGCCAGCCGTTCGTTCAAGGCGTGTGGCAGGCAGGTCGTGCTGCAGAAGCCCATCGACCGGTACAGGGCCTGCAGGTCCGGATGGCAGAACAGCCAGACCGGGCCTTCGACGCTTTGCACGGCCTGCCCCACCAGCTGGGTGGCCAGCCCCAGGCCGCGACTGGTCGGGGCGACGAACAGGCCTGTCAGCCAATAGCCTTCAGCTGCCGGGCTCAGGCTCATGCCAGCGATGATTTCACTGCTTCTGGCAACCCAGAGCTGCCCCTCGGAAGCGGCGCGCATGGATGACCGGTGCTGGCGATAGAACTTGTTCAGCAAGGGCCGTTCAACCTCGGCAAGCAGGTTGATCTGGAGGTCGGGCATGAGGTTTCCGGATTTGGCAACAGGGGCCGGCGGATTATAAAAGAACCCTGGCCGACTATAGGTGCTATACCTGAAGCCTTTCCCGCATCAGTGGAGTGAACGTCATGTCCAAAGGTATGAACGCCAAGAAAAATGCCAAGAAAAAGCCGGCAAAGAGCGCAGACGAGAAACGCGCCGAGAAAAAGGCCAAGAAGACCGAAGTGAATATCTTCGGCCACTGATCACTTTGACGAAGCCCGCCCCGCGGGCTTCGTGCTCTCTCCCCTCAGGCCAGTTCCAGCGCCAGGGCATCGCGTACCGCCGGTCGCTGTTCGACCCGAGCCTGGAACCGCGACAGCGCCGGCCAGTTCGCCAGGTCGATGGCGAACAATGCCGTCCAGCGCAGGACGGTGAACAGGTAGGCATCGGCGATCCCGAACTGCGCGCCTTGCAGGTAGTCCTGGTGTTCCAGCGTCTGCTCGAGCAAGGCCAGGCGCTTGAACAACTTCTGCTTGAACACCTCTTTCACCCCATCATCGAACCCCGGATTGAACAGCCAGCCCATGATCCCGTGCACTTCGCTGGTGATGAAGTTCAGGGTTTCCTGCAGGCGCACCCGCTCCCAGCTGCCATTGGCCGCGGCCAGGCCGGACTCGGGCTTGAGGTCGGCGAGGTATTGCAGGATGGCCGGGCCTTCAGTCAGGACCTGGCCATTGTCCAGTTGCAGCGCGGCTACGTAGCCCTTGGGGTTGATGGCGAGGAAGTCCCGGCCGTCGGCGGTGCGCTTGCTGCGGTTGTCGACGCGGATGGCCTCGAACGGCAATTGCAGCTCGCGCAGCACGATATGGGAGGCCAGGGAGCAGGCTTGTGGGGCGTAGTAGAGTTTCATCGGCAGGTCTCTGGTGAACGTGCGAGCCAGTGTCGTGCAAGGCGGCAACATGGGTAAAATTAATCTTTCAGAACACTGCCATAAGGACAGCTACTGCCATGATGAACCTGATGCACTGGCGCCTGCTGGTGGCGATTGCCGAGTGCGCCACCATCACCCGGGCCGCCGAGCAGGTGGGCATGACCCAGTCCGGGGCCAGCCAGGCCCTGGCCCAGATGGAGGACATGCTCGGGGTGCAGCTGTTTGTCCGCGAGAGCCGCCAGGCGCTGCCCACGGCGATCGGTTTGCAGGTGCTGGCCCAGGCGCGGGTGATGCTCGAGGCCCTGGCCGAGGTCCGCCGGCAGGTGGACGCGGCGCGGGGCATTCCTCAAGGCAGTGTGCGACTGGCGGGCTTTCCCATGGTCCTGGCGACTTTCCTGCCGCCGTTGCTGCGGCGTTTCAAGCAGCTGTATCCGGGCATCGAGGTGGTGCAGCTGGAGGTCAGTGATGATGAGGTCGAAACGCTGCTAGAGGCGCAACTGGTGGACCTTGGGGTCGTGCTCAACCCGGCTCCCGAGCGCCGATCTTGGTTGCTGGGGCGTGATTCGTGGGTCGCGGTGCTACCTGAAGATCACCCCTGGCAGGCCTCGACCATCGACCTTGAAACCTTGCTGGCGCAGCCCTTTGTCCTGGCCACCGGGGGCTGTTCGGTGAATGCCCGCAGCCTGGCCGCCGAGGCCGGGATCCCCCTGGCCGACGTCCGGGTGGAGGTGCGGGAATGGAACAGTGCCTTCAGCCTGGTGCGCGAGCGGCTGGGAGTGACTCTGGTGCCACAGAGTACGTTACCGGTGCAGCGCGAAGGGTTGCGGGTGCTGGAACTGAGCACAGGAGTGGAGCGGGAGTTCGCCCTGGTAGCGGCGCCGGGGCGGGAGTCGAGTGTTCTGGTCCAGGCGTTTCTGTCGACCCTCGAAGAGTTTTAGTGCGGGAGCTTCCCGGGCTTTGCCACAGGCTCTGTTTATGTCTTGTTTGTTACTTGTCGCGAATGCACTTCAATACCTCGAAAGTTGTGAAAACAGACTGACTAGTGGCCTTGCATAGAGACTGCGGCTGTCTATGCTCAATTGTGAAAATTCGTATCTGTTGGCCTATGAGTATCCGTCCCGCGCGGCCTGCGCCGTTGTAACCGGTATGCGTGCGACCTTCATCCAGGGCGCAGTATTGAATCCATGAATAAAGGCGAGAGTGCGCAGTTAGAGGCACCGCAGTATCAGGAGTGTCGATTTAGATGGAGTTTCTTAACTTTGTTAGGTCAGGCCCGGAAATGGGGCATCAAGTAAAGGATGGCTTGATAAGAGCGTTGCAACATGGACTCTCCGATTAAACATCATTTATCACCTGACACTTCCTCTCTCATATGGAGGGAGGCGCTTGCCCTGTTTTATAGATCGTTGTGGTGGATCAGTTGAAAGACTAGAAACTTCCGTCAATCAAAAGACAGCGTTGAAGGTGATACAACCATGTTTAACCTACATCACAAGGCTGACCTGCTGGAAATCGAACGATTCAACTGTGCGCTGAGCGAGGCCAACGCCAAGTTGGCGGCGATCAGTCGTTCCATGGCGATGATCGAGTTCTCGCCCGATGGCATCGTGCTGGATGCCAATGAAAACTTCTGCCAGGTCATGGGCTACTCCGCAGAAGACATACGTGGCAAGCATCACCGGATCTTCTGTGAGGAAGAGTTCTATCGCAGCGAGGAGTACAGCAAGCTGTGGCGCGACCTGGGGCGTGGCGAACCGGTCAGCGGGACTTTTCTGCGCCTGGACAAGCGTGGCCGGGAGATCTGGCTTGAAGCCAGCTATATGCCGGTGTTCGATGCCGATCGTCAGGTGCGCAGTGTGATCAAGGTGGCGTCGGACATCTCCGAACGCATCCATGTCGAACATGAGAACCAGAGCCTGCTGAACGCTATCGGCCGTTCCATGGCCATCATCGAGTTCAGCCCGGACGGCAGGATCATCACCGCCAACGACAACTTCCTGAAAACCATGCAGTACACCCTGAATGAAATCGTTGGCCAGCATCACAGCATGTTCTGCCACCGTTCCGAGGCTGAATCCCCGGAGTACAAGCAATTCTGGGCTTCGTTGAACCGTGGCGAGTTTCACTCCCATCGTTTCGAGCGGGAAAACAAGTATGGGCAGACGGTGTTTCTCGAAGCCTCCTACAACCCGCTGTTCGATACCAAGGGCCGCCTGTACAAGGTGGTGAAGATCGCCAGCGACATCACCGATCAGATGACCACCTTGCGCTCCGCCGCCGAGTCCGCCCACAGCACCTCGGTGCAGAACGACGCCTGTGCGCAGAAGGGCTCGGAGGTGGTGCAGCAGACCGTGGAAATCATTCAGCAGATTTCCCATGACCTCAATGAAGCGGCCCACAGCATCGATGCGGTGAGCAAGCAGTCGGACATCATCGGCAGCATCGTCCAGACCATCCGTGGGATCGCCGACCAGACCAACCTGCTGGCCCTCAACGCGGCCATCGAGGCCGCCCGTGCCGGTGAGCATGGGCGCGGTTTCGCCGTGGTCGCGGACGAGGTGCGCAGCCTGGCGGCGCGCACCAGCCAGGCGACGGTGGAAATCGTCGAGGTGGTGCGCAAGAACCACGACCTGTCGACGAGCGCGGTGACCAGCATGCAGTCGAGCCTGAGCCGCACCGGGCTCGGGGTCGAACTGGCGAATGAGGCGGGGGAGGTGATCCTGGAGATCCAGCAGGGCTCGCGGCACGTGGTGGATGCCATCAGCCAGTTCAACTCGACCCTGCAGTTGCAGTAGCCGGTTTTCGCCGGGCACAAAAAAGGGTTCCCATGGGGAACCCTTTTGCGTCCAGCGGGGTTACAGCGCGGCGAGGAACTTCTCGTCCACCGGTTTGGCGCTGTCCTTGGCGTCTTTCTCTTCCTTGGCCAGTTGCATCTTGTCCTGCAGGCGCTGGGCAATTTCCTGGTTGATCGCCAGCTGGCGCTCTGGCGGCAGGTTCTTCAGGTCTTCCTCGGTCAGCCCCATGTCCTTGAGGATGCTGTCGCGCAGGCGCTGTTCCGGGGTCTTGCTCATGTAGTCCTTGAACTCGCTCAGCGCGCCGGTTTCCGTCGCGCTGGTAGCCTGCGCGGCGCTGGCGGTCGGTGGCGTGGCCTGGAGCAGCACGCGGGTCTTGGCGAAGGCGGCGTTGACGTTGTCGTCCACGCTGTTGGCCTGCTGGCTGGAGGACTGGGACGCCGGATAGGTCACGGAGTTCTGGGCCTGTTGCAGCATGCCGCTGTACAGCGCGCTGGCGGCTGCGGTAGTCGGGTCCATATCGGTGCGCGAGGTGGGCTGCACCGAAACGGATTTCTGGGCGTTGACCAACATGATCGGGAACCTGTGTAAGAGAACTAGGCTGAGGTTTTAGCAAGTTCCATGCCGATTGATACGCCCTTGTATATCAAGGGCTTGGCTCAAGACGCCGGTCGTGGCTGCCAGCAAGCGGACAAGTCTTGCCGCTTTCAGGCAACCGCTGCCGGCGCCGTCTTCAGGCGTGGGCAATGTCTTCCAGGGCCAGGTTGCGGGTGCGCGGCCCGAAGCGGCCGATGGTCAGGATCACGATCAGCATGCTGCTGACGATAAAGGCCAGGACCCCGGGCGTGCCGAAATGCTCGAGGAAAAAGCCCACCAGCAAACTGCTGAACACCGTCGACAAACGGCTGAACGAGTAACAGAAGCCCACCGCCCGGGCGCGAATGTTGGTGGGGAACAATTCGCTCTGGTAGGAGTGGTAGCTGAAGCTCAGCCAGGCATTGCAGAAGGTGATCATCACCCCGCAGACAATCAGCCCCAGGGCGCTGCTCTGCAGGGCGAACAAGGTGCCGAAGGTCATGGCGCCCAGGGCCGAGCCGACGATCTGCCACTTGTTCTCGAAGCGGTTGGCGAAACGCACGAACAGCAGCGGCCCCAGGGGATAGGCCAGGGTGATGATGAAGGCGTACAGCAGGCTGTGGGTGACGCTCACGCCCTGGCCCGACAGCAGCGCCGGCAGCCAGTTGCCGAAACCGAAGAAGCCGATGGCCTGGAACACGTGAAACACGATCAGCATCAGGGCCCGGCGGCGGTAGGGCGGTTGCCAGATATCGGCGAAGCGCCCACGGCCCTGGATATCCACGGCCTGGGGTTCGGGCTCATCCAGCGGCTTGGCGTAGTCCCGGGCGCAGCGGGTCTCGAGGCCTTGCAGGATCCGGTCGGCTTCGTCGAAGCGCCCGTGCTGGGCGAGCCAGCGTGGCGACTCCGGCAAGCGTGAGCGCAACCACCAGATGAACAGGGCGAACACCGCGCTGGCCAGCACCACCCAGCGCCAGCCGGAGATCCCCCAGGGCGCCTGGGGCACCAGCCACCAGGACATCAGCGCCACTGCCGGCACCGACAGGAACTGCACGAAAAAGGCAAAGGCGAAGGCCGAGCTGCGCATGCGCTTGGGCACCAGTTCGCTGAGGTAGGCGTCGATGGTCACCAGTTCGATGCCCAGGCCGATGCCCACCAGGAATCGCATGCAGATGATCTCCAACGCCGTGCTCTGCAGCCCCATCAGCACCGTGGCCAGGGTGTACCAGATCAGGGCGAAGGTGAAGATCGCCCGGCGTCCGAAGCGGTCGGCTATCGGGCTCAGCAGGCTGGCGCCGAGGAACAGGCCAAGAAAGGTCGCCGAGGCGAAGGCCGCCTGGTCGGAAAAACCGAACACCCCCTGGTTGCCGCTGGCGAAGATCCCGTCGCGGATCAGCCCCGGGCTGATGTAGGCGGTCTGGAACAGGTCGTACAGCTCGAAAAAACCGCCAATGGACAGCAGCGCCACCAGGCGCCAGATCGTGGCCACGGCAGGCAGGCGGTCGATGCGCGCGCTGATGCCGGCGGCGCGTTGAGGGTCGAGGTCGCTGGTGAGCGGGGCAGAGGCGGGCATGCAGGGAATTCCACAGGACACAGAGCGGAAATCTTAGCCTGCTAACGGAAACCAAGGATTGTGAATCCACGTGCGTAAACCGGAGGATGCGCTGATTTATTGTCGTATTTCGTTACATCTGCCGGATTTATAGCGCAACGCCGGGCACCCGCGCGTGACGGCGGGTGCCCGGTGGTGGCTCAGTAGGTGATGGGAATGCCGAAATCTTCCTGGAAGGCATCGTCCACCGGTTCGTAGCCCAGCACCCGGGTGGTTTCGCTGAGGTCCAGGCGCTTGAAGCGATTGTTGGAAATGCCGTGGCCGATCAGCAGTTGCACCCCCGGGGTTTCCACTGCCCGTTGCAACAGCTGCACTGCATCCCGTGGGCTGAGCCAGGCGCTCAGGTCGCGGGTGGTGGTCAGTTCGTGGTGTTTCGGGTCTTCGAACGCACCAATGCGCAGGGCAATGCAGGACAGCCCGCGCTTGGCGGCATAGAAGGCGCATAGCGCCTCGCCGTAGCACTTGCTCACGCCATACAGGTTGGCTGGCATCACCGGCATGCCCGGGGTGATCTGCCGGTCCACCGGGTAGCCCTCGATGGTCTGGGCGCTGCTGGCAAATACCAGGCGCCGGCAACCGGCCTGTACCGCGGCCTCGAACAGGTAGGTGGTGGCGAGGATGTTGTTCGGCAGCAACTCGTCGAAGCTGGCGCTGGCATGGGGAATGCCGGCCAGGTGCACGATGACGTCGATCCCCGGGAGCAGGCGGCCGATGGCTTGCGGGTCGTCGAGGTCCAGGCGCACGAAGCGGTGTGGCGCGGGGATTTCGAAGTCCGGCTCTACCCGGTCGGTGAGGGTGAAGCGGTGGCGCTCCTGGGAGCCCTGAAAAAACACCTTGCCGATCCTGCCGCAAGCGCCGGTCAGTAGTACGTTAAGTCCGTTCATTTCGAATCTCCGATGGGCCAGAGGAGGGATGGCCAGCTCAGGCGATGCCATTGCGCCCGTGCAGCATGAAGCCCGGGTGCAGGCTGAGGCGTTCGTAGTAGGCGGCCACGGCGGGGTAGGCCGGGTGCTCCATGGGGGTCATCTTCCAGCGATTCACCGAGAGGCCAAGAACGATATCCGCAAGGCTGAAATCCTCGCCCAGAACATAGGCGCCCGAGCGCTCGAGCTGGCGTTCGAGGATTTGCATCTTGGCATTCCAGGCCAGCAGGCTGGCGCCGATGCGCTGGCTGTCCTGGTAATCCGCATGCTGGCGCACCAGGCCCATGAAGGCATAGCTCCAGGACGGGTTCAGCTCGGTGGCCTGCCAGTCCATCCACTGTTCAACCAGGGCCCGGGCGCGCGGGGCCGTGGGCAGCAGGCCGCTGCCGGGGTGCAGGTTGGCCAGGTAGCGGCAGATGCTGTTGGATTCCCACAGGACCCCGGCGTCGTCGATCAGCACCGGTACCTGGGCATTGGGGTTGAGGGCGAGAAACTCGGGGGTATGGGTGGACTGAAAGCCACTACCCCAGTCTTCCTGCTGGTAGGAAAGCCCAAGCTCCTCACAGGTCCACAAGACTTTCCTGACATTGATGGACGAGGCTTTACCGAGAATTCTGCAGCGGGTTCCCATGACGCTTCCTTGTTCGTGGTACTGGATGGCCATGGGAATCTAACAGCGTGGCGTCGTCTCGGCGACGATCAATTTGCCGATACGGGTATCTCAGGCCGGATCGGGGAGGGCCGAGGCCGGCAAGCCGAAAACCCGGTCGAACAGCCAGTTGAAGGCAAAGGTGTAGCAGGGGATGAACAGGATCAGCGCCAGGTCCAGGAGAAAGGCCTGCACCAGGCTGATCGCCATCCACCAGGCGATCAGCGGGATCAGGAACACGATCAGGGTCAACTGGAAACCCACGGCATGGGCAATGCGCCGCTTGACCGTACGGGTGCGCGATGGCTGGCGGCTTTCCCAGCGCTCGAACAGGGTGGTGTAGATGAAGTTCCAGGTCACCGCGATGCTGGTGATGACCACCGCCAGCGGCCCGGTGCTGCTGGGCGAGGTGCCGGACAGCAGGGCCAGGCCCAGGGCCGAGAAGGTCATGCCGAACACTTCGAATAAAGAGACATAGACCAGTTTGCGTTTCACGCCTTGCATGCGGGTTCCTCGATTTTGAATGGGAATGGCCAGCCTGAGGGTGGCGCAGGGCGCGGAAGATAGCTTCAATCAAGGTGACAGAAAAAGTCGGAAGCTTTCAGTTTTCCTGATAGGTTGTTTCTCATGAACTTCTCCAGCGACAGCATCCAGTTGTTTCTCGCCGTGCTCGATCGCGGCTCCTTTTCTGCGGCGGCGCGTTCTTTGGGCAAGGTGCCTTCGGCCGTGAGCATGGGCATCGCCAACCTCGAGGCGGAGTTGGGGTATGCGCTGTTCGATCGCAGCCACCGCGAGCCGCTGCCCACGCCGCTGGCCTTGTCCCTGGCGCCCCATGCGCGGCTGATTGCCGACCAGCTCAAGCAATTGCAGGTGCATGCCGTCGAGCTGTCCCTGGGCCTGGAGAGCAAGCTGTCGATCGCGGTGGTGGATGACATCGACAAGCAACGGGTACTGGCCGCCATCAAGCTGATTGCCGAGCGCTATCCGCTGCTGGAAGTCGAGCTGCTCAGTGCTCCCCAGGATGACGTGCTGCACCTTTTGCACAGTGGCCGGGTCAGCGTCGGCGTGGCCTTTGCCGGGTTGAGCGTGAATGCCCTGGAGTATTTCCAGTACCTGGGCTGCGAGCGGATGATTGCCTGCATTTGCGCCGGGCACCCTGTGTTCCAGGCCAGTGACGGTTCGCTGTACCTGGAAGAGCTGATCAAGGTCCGTCAGGTGGTGGTGGCCAGCCGCGACCTGCCCCTGAGTGATACCCGGCCCCTGGTGGGCGAGTCGCTGTGGCGCACCGACAGCCTGGCGATGGCCCTGCACATGGTGGAGGCGGGGATCGGCTGGGGCAATTTCCCGTTGTCGGTGATCCAGCCGTTGCTGGCGGCGGGGCGCTTGCAACGGTTGCATTTCAAGAACATCGACAACGGCCTGGTGTTGCCGGTGCACGCGGTGTGGTTGAAGAACCAGCCTTTGCAGAAGGGGGCCCTGGCCCTGGTGCAATTGCTCAGCGGCGAGGACCCGGCGCTGGGGGCCGTGGCCCCGCCTGCCTGAGTGCCTACGCCAGGGCTTGCCGGCGCAGCCAGTGCAGCAGTTTTCCGCTGGCCGAATCTGGGTCTATGGCCTGGGGGGAAAGCAGGTAATAAGCGCTGCCATCGGCGACAAAGCCGAAGGGCGCACACAGCAGCCCGCCCTCCAGGTCGTCACGCACCAGTTGCCAGGGGGCAATGGCCAGACCCAGCCCGGCCACGGCCGCTTGCAGGCTGAAGTAGAAGTGCTCGAAGACCTGCTCCGGTGGCGTCGGGGCAACCGGTTGTTGCTGCAATTGCAGCCACTGTTGCCAGGCGTGCGGCCGGGTGGCGCTGTGCAGGCGCGGGGCCTGCGCCGCCAGTTGCGCCAGCCCGGCCGTTGCCGGGGTCCAGTCGGCCTGGCGCTCAGGGCGGCATACCGGGCCTATGGCTTCGTCGAATAGCCAGTGGGCCTGGGTGTCGCGGCTCCAGGCAAAGTCGTTGCGGCGGATCGCCAGGTCGATACCGGCACCGAACGAGAAGGGCCCGCCGCCGGCCAGCAGCTGGATCGGCACTTGCGGGTGCTCGGCATAGAACCCCGGCATGCGCGGAATCAGCCAGCGCATCAGCAGGGTCGGCTCGCAGGACAGCACCAGCGGTGCTGCGGGAGCCGGGGCTCGCAGGCGGCTGGCGGTGCTCTCGATCAGGTCCAGGGCCTGGGTCACGCTGTGCAGCAGTTCGGCTCCGGCGGCGGTGAGAAAGACCCGCTGGCTGCGGCGCTCAAAGAGAGGGGTGCCGAGGTCCTCTTCCAGGGCGCGCACCGCACGGCTGATGGCGCCGTGGGTCAGGTGCAGGGTGGCGCCGGCCTGGGTGAAGCTTTCCAGGCGTGCAGCGGCTTCGAAGCAGCGCAAGGCGCTCAGCGGGGGCAGGCGCCGTCGCGAGAGTTGTGAGTTTTTATCACCAGGAATGTCAGTTTTCATCGTTATCGGCCTGGGTCATGGTCCCAATACAGTAGCGCCTGATTCTATAGCCTAGGCGTATTCAACGTGACCGAACTGTTACTCGTAATCACCATTACCATTCTTGCTGTACTCAGCCCCGGGGCCGACTTTGCCCTGGTAACCCGCAACAGCCTGCTGCTTTCGCGCCGCCACGGCGTGTTCACGGCCCTGGGCATCGGGCTCGGGGTCATGGTGCATATCGGCTACAGCTTGCTGGGGGTGGGGGTGCTGTTGCAGCAGTCGCTGCTGTGGTTTACCGGCTTGAAGATCGCGGGTGCGCTGTACCTGATCTACCTGGGCATCAAGCTGTTGCGCAGCCCTGAGCAACGTCCGGGGGAAGAACCGGCAGAGGGGGCTCGGATGTCGACCTGGGGCGCCTTGCGCAGTGGCTTTCTGACCAATGCCCTGAACCCCAAGACGATGATTTTCGTTCTCAGTCTGTTCATGCAGGTGATTCAGCCGGGCACGGCCTTGCCGGTGCAGATCGGCTACGGCGCGATCATCGTCCTGGCCCACGTGCTGTGGTTCGTGCTGGTGGCGCTGTTTTTCTCGGCACCGGCGATTGCCGGCCGGCTAATGGCCTACAAACGCCGGATCGATCAGTTGTTCGGCGCGGTGCTGGTGGGCTTCGGCCTGTTGCTCAGTGTCCTGAGCGTCAGGCCCTGAGGCGTTTCAGGTGCTTTCCCGAACCCGCAGTTCAAAGCCCATGTCCACCACCGGCTCGGCCACGCTGTTGCCGGCCAGCAGGGTCAGCATCTGTTCGGCGGCGCGGCGGCCAATGGCTTCGCGCGGAGTGCTGATGCTGCTCAGGCGCGGCACCATGTGTTCGGAGGAGGGCAGGTCGTTGAAGCCCAGCACCGCCACCTGCTCGGGCACCTTGATCCCGCAGCGCATGGCTTCCAGCAGCGCGCCCTGGGCCAGGTCGTCGTTGCCGAAGAAGATCGCGTCCACCTGGGGCTGGCTCTGCATCAGCTGCAGGAACAGCTCGGCCCCCAGGCCGACGGACGAGGGCCGTGGGGTCAGCAGTTCCAGGTCGGGGTTGTACAGCCCGGCCTGCTGCAGGGCACGGCGGAAACCTTCGCCGCGCAGCAGGGTGCGCTGGTCCAGTTGCGCACCGACGTAGGCCAGGTGCTTGCGCCCGCGGGAAATCAGATGCTGGGCCGCCGTTTCGCCGGCGTTCAATTGCGAGAAGCCCACGCAGTTGAGCCCGGCGCCGGAGTCCAGGTCCATCATGTAGACGCAGGGAATGTTGTTCGCCTCGATCATCCGTCGGGCGCTTTCGGTGCGGTCGAAACCGGTCAGCAGCAGCCCCCGGGGCTGGTAGGTCATGTAGTTGCGCAGCAGGTTTTCTTCTTCGTCCCGAGAATAGTGGCAGTTGCCGATCAGCACTTCGAAGCCTTTGGGGCGCAGTACCTGGTGGATGGCTTCCAGGGTTTCGATGAACAGCAGGTTGGACAGCGACGGCACCAGCACCACCACCGACTGGCTCTGCGCCGAAGCCAGGGCGCGGGCGGCGGAGTTGACCACGTAGTTCAGTTCCTGCGCGGCCTTCTGCACCTTTTCCACCAGTTCGGTGGCCACGCTGCTGACGCCGCGCAGGGCCCGGGAGGCGGTAATCGGGCTGACTCCGGCCAGGCGGGCGACTTCATTGAGGGTGGGACGGCCCGTGGTACGGGTGTTTTTATCGTTTTTATGAGTGGTCATCAGACGGCTTGCCAAACAAAATTCAAGTCTCTAAGGTAGCGCTGTCCTGAAACAGCTGCAATGCGTGAGCGAGGTGTGCCTGACCCTCGCTCTTTGGTTTGGCGGACTATATACGCGGCAACCCACAAAAATGACAAGAAGGCGTCGGCAGACACTGTTTTTGTACTAGATTTTTTATTTGCGAAGGTAGCGCTGTCTGCGCGCTGAGGTGTTTCATGAGTCAACCCATCACCGCCCTGGTCATCATGGGTGTTGCCGGCTGCGGCAAGTCCAGTGTCAGTCAGGCCCTGTGCCAGCGCAGCGGCGCCATGGCCATTGAAGGCGATACCTTCCACCCGGCGGCGAACATCGCCAAGATGAGTGCCGGCATTCCCCTCGACGACGAAGACCGTGCCGGCTGGCTCGACAGCCTGTGCGATGAGTTGCGTCGTGCCCTGGCCGCCGGCCAGCACCCGGTACTGACCTGCTCGGCGCTCAAGCGCAAGTACCGCGAGCGCCTGCGCGCCGCCACGCCCGGCCTGGGCTTTGTCTTTCTCGAACTGACTCCGGCAGTCGCCGCCGACCGTGTGGCGCACCGGCCAGGGCATTTCATGCCTTCGACCCTGATCGACAGTCAGTTCGCCACTCTCGAATCCCCGGTGGGGGAGCCGCTCACCCTGGCCCTGGATGCCAGCACCCTGAGCGTCCAGCGCCTGGCCGAACTGGCCAACCAATGGTGGCTGGAGCATGGCCTGGAACCTTCACATTAAGTGCTGGCTCGAAAAAGGTAGCGCTATCCCACTCGGCCCTTGTTTTTAACGCTTTAATAAAAACAACAAACCGGAGGCAATCCCATGTTTGGCATGTCCCAAGAGACCTATCTGCTGGTTGATGCAGTGGTCACTATCATCGGGCTGATCGTGTTGATCACCCGATTCAAGCTGCACCCCTTCATCGCTCTGATCATCGCCGCGGGTTTCCTCGGCCTGACGTCGGGCATGCCGGTGGACAAGATCATCAAGGCGTTCCAGGACGGCTTTGGTGGCGTGCTCGGTTTTGTCGGCATCATCCTGGCCCTGGGTACCATGCTCGGCAAGATGATGGCCGAGTCCGGTGGCGCCGATCAGATCGCCCAGACCCTGATCCGCTCGTTCGGCAAGGAGCGGGTGCAGTGGGCGATGATGTTTGCCGCCTTCCTGGTGGGCATCCCGCTGTTCTTCGAGATCGGCTTCGTGCTGCTGATTCCGCTGGTGTTCATCGTTGCCCGGCGTACCGGGGTGTCGCTGATCAAGATCGGCATTCCGCTGCTGGCCGGCCTGTCGGCGGTGCACGGCCTGGTGCCGCCGCACCCGGGGCCGCTGCTGGCCATCGGCGTGTTCGGCGCCGACATCGGCAAGACCATCCTGTATGGGCTGATCGTGGCGCTGCCCACGGCGATCATCGCCGGGCCGATCTACGGCACTTTCATTGCCAAGTACATTCCCGGCAATCCGTCCCAGGAACTGGTGGACCAACTGGCCCGCGAGCCCCAGGCCGCCCAGTTGCCCAGCTTCAGCGTGACCCTGGTGACCGTGCTGTTGCCGGTGTTCCTGATGCTGCTCAAGACCTTCGCCGACGTGGCGCTGCCGGACGGACACTTCTTCCGCATCTGGATGGACATGATCGGCCACCCGATCACCGCCTTGCTGCTGGCGCTGCTGCTGTCGCTGTACACCTTCGGCTACAAGCAGGGCATCGGTTCCAAGCAGATTCTCAAACTGTTGGATGCCAGCCTGGCGCCGACCGCGGCGATCATCCTGATCATCGGTGCCGGTGGCGGCTTCAAGCAGATGCTGGTGACCAGCGGCGTGGGTGACGTGATCGGCCATATGGCGGTCAATGCGCAGATCTCGCCGATCCTCCTGGCGTGGCTGGTGGCGGCGGTGATCCGTATCGCCACCGGTTCGGCCACCGTGGCCACCATCACCGGTGCCGGCATCGTGGTGCCGGTGGTGGGGATGATCCCCGGGGTCAACCGTGAGCTGCTGGTGCTGGCCACCGGCGCCGGCTCGCTGATCCTGTCCCACGTCAACGACGCCGGGTTCTGGCTGGTCAAGCAGTACTTCAACATGACCGTGGCCGAGACGTTCAAGACCTGGACGGCGATGGAAACCATCCTTTCGGTGGTGGGCCTGATCTTTATCCTGCTGCTGTCGTTGGTGGTTTAAACGGCTTCGCCGGCAAGCCGGCTCCTACAGGGAGCAGGTTGTCGGTGAAACGCGAGTACAAAAAAACCGCATCACTGCGGTTTTTTTGTGGCTGAAAGCATCTCAGCTTTTCGGTGCCAGGCCGTCGGCGCGGAACATGCCGCGGATGCCGCGCACTGCCTGGCGAATCCGGTCCTGGTTTTCGATCAGGGCGAAGCGCACGTGATCGTCGCCGTATTCACCAAAACCCACCCCCGGCGAGACACAGACCTTGGCCTCGGCCAGCAGCTTCTTGGCGAACTCCAGGGAGCCCAGGTGCGCGTAGGCCTCGGGAATCTTGGCCCAGACGTACATCGAGGCCTTGGGGTTCTCCACCATCCAGCCCAGTTCGTGCAGGCCCTTGACCAGCACGTTGCGCCGCTGCCGGTACTGTTCGGCAATGTCGCGCACGCATTGCTGGTCGCCTTCCAGGGCGGCAATCGCCGCCACCTGCAACGGGGTGAAGGTGCCGTAGTCGTGGTAGCTCTTGATCCGCGCCAGGGCGCTGACCAGTTCCGGGTTGCCCACCATGAAGCCGATGCGCCAGCCGGCCATGTTGTAGCTCTTGGACAGGGTGAAGAACTCCACCGCGATGTCCTTGGCGCCCGGCACCTGCATGATCGACGGGGCTTTCCAGCCGTCGTAGACGATATCGGCGTAGGCCAGGTCATGGATCACCAGCACGTCGTACTGCTTGGCCAGGGCGATCACCCGTTCGAAGAAGTCCAGCTCCACGCACTGGGCGGTGGGGTTGGACGGGAAACCGAGGATCATCATCTTCGGCTTGGGGATCGAACCGCGGATGGCCCGCTCCAGCTCGGCGAAGAAATCCACCCCGGGCACCAGCGGCACCGAGCGCACCTGGGCGCCGGCGATGACCGCGCCGTAGATGTGGATCGGGTAGCTGGGGTTGGGCACCAGCACCGTGTCGCCCTGGTCCAGGGTGGCCAGCATCAGGTGCGCCAGGCCTTCCTTGGATCCGATGGTGACGATGGCTTCGCTTTCCGGGTCGATATCGACCTCGTAGCGGTCCTTGTACCAGCGGGAAATCGCCCGGCGCAGCCGCGGAATGCCCTTGGAGGTGGAGTAGCCGTGGGTGTCTTCGCGCTGGGCGACGGTGACCAGTTTCTCGACGATATGCGGCGGGGTAGGGCCGTCGGGGTTACCCATGCTCAAGTCGATGATGTCTTCGCCGCGCCGACGCGCAGCCATCTTCAGCTCGGCAGTGATATTGAAAACATAGGGGGGAAGACGATCGATGCGCGCAAAGCGGCGCGGCGAACCTTGTTCGGCCATTGTTGCCTCGAAAAGACGTAAGCGCCCGGAACCGTCCGAGCGACGTTGGCCACTGCGGTGGCCTGCGGGGCAGACGATACGGGCGCCGCCGCCGGCTTGTCCAGAGGCGCGGAAAATTATTTTTGGTGCGCCCGTGCGGATTTGCGAGGGGGCAGGATTTGCCGCTATAACGTGCACGCTTCTTGCCTGCAAGGGCTGTGAGCTGCCTCAGCCGGCCCGGCTTTTCCGGGCTCCTCGCACCTCGCTTCTCTTCGAACAACAGCAGCAAACGGGATGAATGATGGAGTTTACCAGCGGCTTCTTGTTGAGCCTTTCGCTGTGCCTGGACATCGGCGTGGCCAATATCGCGATGATTACCCTGGCCATGCAACGGGGTTATTTCCAGGGCTTCTGCCTGGGCCTGGGGACCTGTGTCGGCGACCTGATCTATGCGCTGCTGGCCCTGGCCGGGATGACCGTGCTGCTGCAATACCAAAGCGTGCGCTGGGTGCTGTGGATCGGCGGTTCGGCCCTGCTGGTGTACTTCGCGGCGAAGATGATCTACGCCGCCCTCCATCACAGCGCGGTGCTGGCCACCGCCGGGGAGGCGGACCAGGGCTCGCCGCGTCGGGAGTTTTTTCGCGGGATCTTCCTGGCCATGTCGTCCCCCAGTGCGATCCTCTGGTTCGCTGCCGTGGGCGGCACCCTGATTGCCCGATCCGGGGGCGGTGGGATTGCCGATTCGGGATTGTTCCTGGCCGGCTTTTTCTGTGCCGGGCTGGTCTGGACCCTGGGCCTGTGCCTGGCCGCGACCCAGGGCGGCAAGCTGCTGGGGGACAAGCTGTTGCGCTATTCCTACCTGGCATCTGCGGCGATCTTCTGCTATTTCGCGGTGTACGTGATTCTATCCGGCTACCAGGAGTTCATCCTTGGTACGGGCGCGGCAGACCTTCCGGCGCTCTGATCCTGGCCTTGGCTATTGGCTTCTATACTTCGTGCCGAACCCATCTTTTCTGCGGCAGGAGTGGCATTCATGGATGAGCAAGAACAGGGCAGAGGCCCAGAACCGCGCTTCGAAAGGGAGCGTTTTTTGCTGATCGCCGGCCTCGGCGAACGATTCACTCCTGCCACTCGCCAGGACATCGGCCTGCTGTGGCAGCGCTTTGTGCCGCACATCGGCAAGGTGCCGGGGCAGGTCGACCGCAAGACCTATGGCATCTGCTGCAACCCCGACGGCCAGGGCGGCTTCGAGTACATCGCCGGGGTCGAGATCAGCAAGCTCGACGATCTGCCCGAGCGCTATCGCTGGATCGAGGTGCAGCCGCAGCACTATGCGGTGTTCGAGCATGGCGGCGCCTTGCAGGACTTGCCCCGGACCTTCGACTACATCTGGAACACCTGGCTGCCCCAGTCGGGTCGAGAGGCCGCCGATGCCCCGGAGTTCGAGCGCTACAGCGCCGACTTCAACCCCCAGGCCGGCACCGGGGTACTGGAAATCTGGCTGCCCCTGAAAAGTGAATGACCCCCTCGGGGGCGCTGGCCCGTCCCCGATTCTCCCGCCCCACACCGCCGCAATCTTTACGCCGTCTTAATGCCGCCCCCGGCAATCAGTGCCCGACCTTGATGCGCCCTCACCTAACCTGCGTGGCGCAGAGGAGAGCGGTGGACGAGGCGTTCCCGACTCCCTGCCGGCGCCCGTCGCGGGTGCCCTGACCGGCCGTGCCCGGGTTGCGCTTTGCGCTCCCGGCACCGCCTTTGAGCATTAAGGGGAGAGCTGCCTTGCTGACACTGCCATTCATCTACGGCGCCAGTGGTTTGTGCGCCGTGCTGCTGTTTGCCTACCTGGGTTATGCGCTGATCCGTGCCGAGAAATTCTGATGACCGCACGCAGCAACTGCCACCCACTTTCATTCGCCCGTCCGGGCATCTACCAGAAAGGAAACCAGCCATGTTCGACCTGATCTTCGTGGGCCTGACCCTGGGGTTCTTTGTGTTGACGGCCCTGGTCATCGTCGCCATGGGCAAGATTTGAACGGAGCATCGACATGTTGAGTACTGTGCTGGAATACGCGGTGATCCTCGGCCTGATGACCGGGCTGGCCGCGCTGATGGGCCAATGGCTGGCCCGGGTCTTCAGCGGCCGTGGCCACGCCTTGCCGGAGCGTGCCACCTACCGCCTGCTGGGGATCGACCCGGCTGAAACCATGGGCTGGGCCCGCTATGGCTCGGCCCTGCTGCTGTCCAATGCGGCGATGATGCTGCTGGGCTACCTGCTGCTGCGCCTGCAAGGCAGCACACCGCTCAACCCCCTGGGGCTGGCGGCGCAGACCCCGGACCTGGCGTTCAACACCGCCGCGTCCTTTATCACCAACACCAACTGGCAGGCGTACTCAGGTGAAAGCAGCCTGTCGAACTTCAGCCAGATGGCAGTGATCACCTTCCTGATGTTCGTCGGCGCCACCGCCGGCGTGGTGGCGGCAGCCGGCTTCATTCGCGGCCTGAGCCGTTCCAGCTCGGCGGATATCGGCAACTACTGGGTCGACTTCACCCGCACCCTGTACCGGGTGATGCTGCCGTTGTGCCTGGTCATGGCCCTGGTCTATGTCTGGCAGGGCATGCCCCAGACCCTCAACTCCCAGGCCCTGGCCACCAGCTTGGAAGGCGCCCAGCAGCAACTGATCGTCGGCGCCGTGGCCAGTTTCGAGTCGATCAAGCACATCGGCACCAACGGTGGCGGCTTCTTCAGCATGAACGCGGCCCACCCGTTCGAGAACCCGACGCCGCTGACCAACGTCCTGCACATCCTTAGCATGCTGCTGATCCCTTCGGCCCTGACCTACGCCTTCGGCAGCATGCTGCTGCGTCGGCGTCAGGGCTGGGTGTTCTTCGGCACTTTCCTGGTGATGTTCGTCGGCTTCCTGGCGATTGTCTTCACCGCGGAGCAGGGCGGTAACCCGCTGCTGACCCAGGTCGGTGCCGACCAGCAGATGTCGGAGACCCAGAGCGGCGGCAACATGGAAGGCAAGGAGCTGCGCTTCGGCATTGCCGACACCGCGCTGTTCGTCACCACCACCACCGGCGCCACCACCGGTTCGGTGAATGCCATGCACGACTCGCTGACCCCCATGGGCGGCTTCGTGCCCCTGGCGCAGATGATGCTCAACTGTGTGTTCGGCGGCGACGGCGTGGGCTTTATCAACCTGATCCAGTACGCCCTGCTGACGGTGTTCCTGGTGGGCATGATGATCGGTCGCAGCCCTGAGTTCCTCGGCAAGAAGATCGAGGCCCGGGAGATCAAGCTGGTGATGCTCTCGGTGCTCGCGCACCCGATCTGCATCCTCGGTTTCACCGCCCTGGCGGCACTGTGGCCGGGCACTCTCAACAGCCTCAACAATCTGGGCCCCCATGGCTTCAGCGAGGTGCTCTACGCCTACGCCTCGGGCACCGCCAACAACGGTTCGGCGTTTGCCGGCCTGAACGCCAATACACCGTTCTTCAACACCACCATTGGCCTGGCGATGCTCATGGGGCGCTTCTTCACCATGCTGCCGATGCTGGCCGTGGCCGGTTCCCTGGCGGCGAAAAAGAACATCCCGGCCGGTGCCGGCACCATTCCCACCGCCACGCCGCTGTTCATGTTGCTGGTGGTGTTCGTGGTGCTGGTGGTCGGTGGCCTGACTTTCCTGCCGGCCCTCGCGCTCGGCCCGCTGGTGGAGCAACTGCAGTTGCTCGCCGGCCAGACCTACAAGTAAGGGGTTGTGATGACTACGCAAATGCAAACCCAGGGCGCCACCGCGCTGCTGTTCAAGGGCCTGTTGCGCCCGGTGCTGGTGTCGGCGGTGTTCTTCATGCTGCTCACCGGGCTGGCCTATCCGCTGGTTACCACGGGGTTGGCCAACCTGCTGTTTCCGTTCCAGGCCCAGGGCAGCCTGGTGCAGCGTGATGGCCGGGTCGTGGGCTCGGCGCTGATCGGCCAGGCGTTCGACCGCCCGGAGTATTTCCAGGGCCGCCCGAGCATGACCCTGGGCAGCGATCCGCTGGACCCGAGCAAGAGTGTGCCCCAGCCCTACAACGCCGGGGCCAGTGGCGCCAGCAACCTGGGCCCCACCAGCCAGAAGCTGGTGGACAGCGTGGCCGCGCGGGTCAGCGCCTATCGCCAGCTCAATGGCCTGGCGGCAGACATGCCGGTGCCAGTGGACGCAGTGACCGCCTCGGCCTCCGGCCTGGACCCGCACATCTCCCTGGCCAACGCCCGGCTGCAACTGAACCGGGTGGCCCGCCAGCGGCAAATGGCCGCCGTGGACGTGCTGATGCTGCTGCAGGCGCACAGCGAAAGCCGCACCTTCGGCCTGCTGGGCGAGCCCCGGGTCAATGTGCTGCAACTCAACCTGGCGCTGGATGCCCAAGCGCCCCTGCATTCCTCGCCCGTTGCGGCCAGTGAGTAAGAGACGTCGATCATGAGTAGCAACCCTCGTATAGCGTTGTTCGACCGTGGGCTAGTGCTCACCGCGTGCCTGGATGCCGTGAAGAAACTGCTGCCCCAGGCGCAGTGGAAGAACCCGGTGATGTTCGTGGTCTACCTGGGCAGCCTTCTCACCACCCTGCTGTGGTTCCAGTCCCTGGGCGGCGAGGGTGAGGCCCCCAGCGGCTTTATCCTCAGCATCACCCTGTGGCTGTGGTTCACCGTGCTGTTTGCCAACTTTGCCGAAGCCCTGGCCGAGGGCCGCAGCCGGGCCCAGGCGGCGAGCCTCAAGGGCATGAAGCGCCAGACCCTGGCCAAGCTGCTGCAACAGCCCCGGCATGGCGCCGCCTGGTTGCCCATGGCCGCCAGCGAACTGCGCAAGGACATGGTGGTGCTGATCGAGGCCGGCGACCTGGTGCCCCTGGACGGCGAGGTCATCGAAGGCGTGGCCACGGTGGACGAAAGCGCCATCACCGGTGAATCGGCGCCGGTGATCCGCGAGGCCGGAGGCGATTTCTCCTCGGTCACCGGCGGCACCCGGGTGCTGTCGGACTGGTTGGTGGTGCGCATCAGCGTCAACCCCGGCGAGTCGTTCCTGGACCGCATGATCTCCATGGTGGAGTCGGCCAAGCGCCAGAAGACTCCCAACGAGGTGGCCCTGACCATTCTCCTGGTGGGCCTGACCCTGCTGTTCCTGCTGGTGATCGTGACCCTGAGCCCGTACTCGATCTTCGCCGTGGCCATGAGCGGCACCGGCAGTGTGATCAGCGCCACGGTGATGGTGGCGCTGCTGGTGTGCCTGATCCCCACCACCATCGGTGGCCTGCTCTCGGCCATCGGTGTGGCGGGCATGAGCCGGATGATGTCGGCCAATGTCATTGCCACCTCCGGCCGCGCCGTGGAAGCGGCGGGGGACGTGGACGTGCTGCTGCTGGACAAGACCGGCACCATCACCCTGGGCAACCGCCAGGCCAGCGCCTTCCTGCCGGCGCCGGGGATCAAGGACAGTGAACTGGCGCAAGCCGCGCAACTGGCTTCCCTGGCGGACGAGACCCCTGAAGGCCGGAGCATCGTGGTGCTGGCCAAGCAACTGTTCGACATCCGTGGGCGCGACCTTCACGCCCTGGGCGCCAGCTTCGTGCAGTTCACCGCCCAGACCCGCATGAGCGGGGTCGACCTGCCCGAGGGCCGGAGCATCCGCAAGGGCGCGGCCGATGCCATCCGCCGGCATATCGAGGCCCAGGGCGGCAGCTTCCCGCCGGCCTTGCAGGCCAAGGTCGATGAAGTCTCGCGCCGTGGCAGTACGCCGCTGGTGGTCAGTGAAGGCGCCCAGGCCATGGGCGTGGTGGAGCTCAAGGACGTGGTCAAGGGCGGGATCAAGGAGCGCTTCGCCGAGCTGCGGCGCATGGGCATCAAGACCGTGATGATCACCGGTGACAACCGCCTGACCGCGGCGGCCATCGCCGTGGAAGCCGGGGTCGACGATTTCCTCGCCGAAGCGCGGCCCGAGGACAAGCTGCAACTGATCCGCGACTACCAGGCCAAGGGCAAGCTGGTGGCCATGACCGGCGACGGTACCAACGACGCCCCGGCCCTGGCCCAGGCCGACGTGGCGGTGGCCATGAACAGCGGCACCCAGGCGGCCAAGGAAGCCGGCAACATGGTGGACCTGGACAGCAACCCGACCAAGCTGATCGAAGTGGTGGAAGTGGGCAAGCAGATGCTCATGACCCGCGGTGCCCTGACCACCTTCAGCGTGGCCAACGACGTGGCCAAGTATTTTGCTATCGTACCGGCCGCCTTCGTCGCCACTTACCCGCAACTGGCGGCGCTGAACGTGATGCACCTGAACAGCCCGAACTCGGCGATTCTCAGTGCGGTGATCTTCAACGCGCTGATCATCGTGTTCCTCATCCCCCTGGCGCTCAAGGGGGTGAAGTACCGGGCCATTGGCGCCGCGGCGCTGCTCAACCGCAACCTGCTGATCTACGGCCTGGGCGGGGTGCTGGTACCCTTCGCCGGGATCAAGCTGATCGACATGCTGCTGGCCGGCCTCGGCCTGGTCTGACAGGGACTTGCAAGGCGGCGCTCTTTCGAGTGCCGCCTTGTCCATTTAAGGATGCACATGGCTGTTCTCGATGCTGACATGCCGCCCCGCGACGGTCGCCCCGATCCCGATGCGCTGCTGGAAAAACTGCAGCAGGACGAGCAAGCGGCCCAACGGGGCAAACTGCGGATCTATTTCGGTTCCAACGCCGGAGTCGGCAAGACCTGCGCCATGCTCACCGCGGCGCGCAACGAAGTGGCCCAGGGCCGCGACGTGGTGGCCGGGGTGGTGGAAACCCATGGCCGGCGGGAAACCGCCGAGCTGCTGCAAGGGCTGCAAGTGCTGGAGCGCCACCGCCTGATGCACCGCGACTACGCGTTGCCGGAGTTCGACCTGGATGCCGCCCTGGCGCGCCACCCGGCGGTGCTGCTGGTGGACGAGCTGGCCCACAGCAACGTGCCCGGCTCGCGCCATCCCAAGCGCTGGCAGGACGTGGAGGAATTGCTGCGGGCCGGCATCGATGTCTGGACCACCCTCAACGTCCAGCACCTGGAAAGCCTCAACGACATCGTCAGCGGGATCATCGGCATTCGGGTGCGCGAGACGGTGCCCGACCACCTGTTCGACGAAGCCCACGAAGTGCTGGTGATCGACCTGCCGCCGGATGACCTGCTGCGCCGCCTCAAGGACGGCAAGGTCTACCTCGGGCCCCAGGCCGAACGCGCTTCACGGCATTTCTTTCGCAAGGGCAACCTGCTGGCCCTGCGTGAACTGACCCTGCGCCGTACCGCCGACCGGGTCGATGCACAGATGCGCGACTATCGCCGCGAGCGTTCGATCAATGCCTTGTGGCCAGCCCGCGAGCGCTTGCTGGTGGGGATCGCCGGCGACCCGGCGGACGAGCGCCTGGTGCGCGAAGCCGCGCGCCTGGCGCAAAAGCTCGAAGCCGACTGGATGGTGGTGCACGTGGCTTCGGCCCAGCGCCGTGGCGCCGGCGCCGCCCGTTATGCGGCGGCCATGAAGACCCTGGCCCTGGCCGCCGAGTTTGGCGCCGAGACCGCCACTTTGCCCGGCATGGATGTCGCCGAAGCCCTGGTGGCCTGCGCTCGCGAGCACAACGCCAATCGCCTGGTGCTGGGCCATTACCCGCGCAAGGTCTGGCAGTTCTGGCACCAGTCGGTGAGCGACCGCATCAGCCGCCAGCACCCGGAAATCGACCAGATCGTGATCGCCAACGGGCCCTTGAGCCGGCGCCCTGCGCCAGTGGACAAGCCCGAGGCCGGCCTGCCGCCCAGCCGCGCGCCGGCCTACCTGTGGGCGAGCCTGGCGTGCTTTGCCGCCACCGCGGTGGCGGCGCTGCTGCTCAAAGTGTTCGACCCGGCCAACGTGGTCATGCTGTTCCTGCTGACCGTGGTCCTGGTGGCGCTGCGCTACGGGCGGGGCCCCGGCGTCTGGGCGGCGATGCTGGCGGTGCTGTGCTTCGATTTCTTCTTCGTCCAGCCGGTGTGGTCGTTCACGGTCAACGACACCCAGTACTTCTTCACCTTCGCCCTGATGCTGGGGATTGCCCTGATCACCGGCCAGCTCACCGCGCGCCTGCGCCATGAAGCGCGTACCGCGGCCGCGGGCGAGCGCCGTGCCACCTCCCTGGCCGGGCTGGCCCGTGAGCTGTCGGCGGCGTTGACCGAGGAGCAGATCTGCGCCGTGGCCTTGCGTACCTTCAGTGGGGTGTTCGAGGCCCGGGTCGGGCTGGCGTTGCCGGATGCCGAGAACCGGGTGCGGGCGCTGAGCGCCAATACCCTGGCCATTGACGAGAGCATCGCCCAGTGGGCCTATGACCACGACCAACCGGCCGGGCGCGGCACCGATACCCTGGCGGCGGCCAAGGGCTGCTATCTGCCGCTCAAGGCGCCGATGCGGGTGCGTGGCGTGCTGGTGCTTGAAGCCGAGGATGCCGAGCGCCTCAAGGAGCCGGAAGAACAGCGCCTGCTGGAGGCCTGCATGAGCCAGCTGGCGATTGCCCTGGAGCGCGTGCATTACGTCGAGGTGGCCCAGAGCACTGTGCTGCAGATGGAGGGCGAGCGCATGCGCAACACCCTGCTGGCGGCCATTTCCCATGACCTGCGCACGCCCTTGACCACCATCATCGGCGCCGCCGACGCCGCCTTGCCCCACGCTGCGCAGGGCCCGCTCAAGCACCTGCTGGCAGGGATTCACGATCAGGCTTCGTCCATGCAGCGGCTGATCGAGAACCTGCTGGACATGGCGCGCATGCAGGAGCGCGGGGTACGCCTGAATCGCCAGTGGAACTCCCTGGAGGAGATTGTCGGCAGTGCCCTGCGCCAGCTGCGCGAGCCCCTGGCCGGGCATCAATTGCGAGTGGCCATGGCGCCGCAGCTGCCCTTGGTGGAAGTGGACGCGCTGTTGCTGGAGCGGGTGCTGGTGAACCTTCTGGACAACGCCGCCAAGTACACCCCGGCCGGGACCCTGGTGCAGATCAGCGCCCGCCAGGTCGACCAGCAGATCATCCTGCAGGTCAGCGACAGCGGCCCGGGCTGCCCGAAGGGCAGTTCCCCGGCCAGCCTGTTCGAAGCCTTCAGTCGCGGTCAGCAGGAATCCGCCGTGGCCGGCATCGGCCTGGGCCTGGCCCTGGCCAAACGTATCGTCGAGGCCCATGGCGGGCGCATCGAGGCCCAGCCTCATGCCGATGCCGGGCTGAGTTTTGTCATCACCTTGCCGGCGGGTCAGCCGCCTTCCATGGAAACCCTATGAGCAGCGCACGCATCCTGATCGTCGAGGACGAAGCCAATATCCGCCGTTTCGTCGGTATCGCCCTGGAGGACGAAGGTTTCCAGGTGTTCGAGGCCGACAGCGTCAAGCGCGCCCTGATCCATGCCGCCAGCCGCCAGCCGGACCTGGTGATCGTCGACCTGGGCCTGCCGGACGGCGACGGCAAGCAGTTGATCAGCGAGCTGCGCGGCTGGCTGGCGGTGCCGATCCTGGTGCTGTCGGCCCGGGATCGGGAGGACGAGAAAGTCGCCGCCCTGGATGC
Organism: Pseudomonas sp. JV245A; assembly: GCF_032424515.1. Lineage (NCBI taxonomy): Bacteria > Pseudomonadati > Pseudomonadota > Gammaproteobacteria > Pseudomonadales > Pseudomonadaceae > Pseudomonas > Pseudomonas sp. JV245A. The sequence continues at coordinate 11,641 of NZ_VYKE01000015.1, read as the reverse complement.
CGGCGCCGACGACTACCTGGTCAAGCCGTTCGGCGTGCCGGAACTGCTGGCGCGGATTCGCGCGCAACTGCGCCGTCATGGCCAGAGCGGTACGGCGGCCGCCACCAGCAAGGTGGCCTTTGGTGCCATCGAGGTCGACCTGGCCACCCATGAGGTGCGCCGCGAAGGGCTGCCTGTGCACCTCACGCCGATCGAGTACCGTCTGCTCTGCGCGCTGATCCGTGGCCAGAGCCGGGTGCTGACCCATCGCCAGTTGCTGCTGGAAGTCTGGGGCCTGGACTACGTCGACCGCGCCCATTACCTGCGGGTGCACATGGCCCATCTGCGGCAGAAGCTGGAGGCCGATCCGGCCCAGCCCCAGCATCTGATCACCGAGTTGCAGGTGGGTTACCGCCTGGTGGGGCTGTGATCCCGGCCCAGGGATTTTTCGCCGCGGCGCCGTTCGTGGACAAAGTCGATGTACAGGGTGATGCAGCCGAAGGCAGCAATGCCGAACAGCAGTAGAAGGCCGATCTGGATATTGCTCATGGGAAAGCTCCTGGGGGCAGGACGGGGCGGTTCCAGCCCGCTCGGGCTGGCCACCCTGACGTCGGGGAGCTGATAGATAAGCCCTTGGCGCAGGCGTTGCCAGGGCTTATATGAAAGCTTTACGGCGGCCCCTTCGATCCCTATGCAATGCATACGCAGGCTGCACTGTTGATAGAATCGGCGGCCCTTCTCCGACCCCAGGTTGCCGCCCATGACCGCTTCGACTCCGCTGATCCGCACCGTCTTGCCCACCGACCTGGACCGCTGCTTTGCCATCGAGACCCTGGCCTACGAAGGCGACGAGGCCGCGACCCGGGACAAGATCGCCACCCGCATCGCCACCTGGCCCGAAGGTTTCATCGTTGCCGAGGTGCAGGGTGTGGTGGCCGGCTTCATCAACTCCGGCGCCACCTTCGACGTGCAGATGGCCGACGAGGCCTTCAAGGAACTGATCGGCCACGACCCGGCGGGCCCGGAAGTGGTGATCATGTCGGTGGTGGTGCACCCGGACTTCCAGGGCCTGGGCCTGTCCCGGCACCTGCTGCAAGCCTTCATCGCGCGCATGCGCGAACTGGGCAAGGCGCGCATCCACCTGATGTGCAAGGAACGCCATGTACCGCTGTACCAGCGATTTGGTTTTGTCTACATCAAGGCGTCGGAGTCGGACCACGGCGGCATGGCCTGGCACGAGATGGTGCAGTCGCTGTAGAACGGATATCGGGTTTGCAGCAGCGGGCCCGGGGTCAGAACGCCAGCGCCATCCGCCGTTCATAGCCGATCCGGCCCTTGCAGGCTTCGCCGTTTTCCACCCAGCCCAGCTTGCGGTACAGCCTGAGGGCCGGCTGGTTGTCGCTGTCCACCGCCAGGGTCAGGCCCTTGAGTTCGGGCCAGGCCTGGCGGGCGGCCTCAGGCACCGCTTGCAGGCAGGCCTGGCCGAAGCCCCGGCCCTGGTGCCGCCGGTCTACTTGCAGGGCGTGCAGGCTGGCGCTGTCGGCATCGGCCCAGGCCGGCAGGCAGGGCGGGCGCTTGAGCAGCAGGAAGGCCACCGGCCACTCCTCGCTGAGCAGGGCAAAGCCCCTGATCGCTCCCCGCGGCGCGTTGTCGAGGGTGTACAGCGCGCCATGAATGTCCCCGCTAAACGCCTTCTGTCCGGGCAGCACCTCAAGCTCCAGCAAGCGGGCATGCTGGTGGCTGTCGAGCTGTTCGTAAGGCACCAGGCGAGTGGTCACGGGCACGTAGATCCGGTGGGGGGAGGGTGCGGATTCTAGCGATTTTGCCCCGCCGGTAAATTTTTTTATGCGCAGTGTCGATTGCGCGAATGGCCAGACGACTAAGGGTGAACTGAACATTCAACGGCGTGGGTGCAGGGGGTGTTCAGCAGCGGTTCATTCCATTCATGAGGAGTTTCGCCATGCACAATCCATCCAACGAAGCGCAGGTCCGCAGCCTGATCGACAACTGGCAACAGGCTGTGATGGCCCGGGATATCCAGCGTATTGTCAGCTACTACGCCGACGACATCACGTCTTTCGACGCGGTCGGTGCCTTGCAATTCAAGGGCAAGGCCGCCTATCGCGAACACTGGGAAGCGTGCATGCAGGTCTGCCCCGGCCCGGGCATTTTCGAGTTCCATCAGTTGCAGGTGCTGGCCGACGAAGAGCTGGCCTTCGCCCACTGGCTGGCCCATTGCGGTGGCACCGATGCCGAGGGCGTGACCAAGGCCTGCTGGATGCGGGTGAGTGCCGCTTACCAGCGCCGTGCGGGCCAATGGCTGGTGGTGCACGAGCACTGGTCGGCGCCGTTCGACATGCTCACCGGGACCACCCAGTTCGACCTGCAACCCTGAGCAACCAGCGGTTCGCCAAAGCGGCGAACAGCGACCATAGTTGCTCAGCCCGAATCCGGAGGTGCCCATGAAATACCTATGCCTGGTCTACAGCGACGAACAGTTGCTGCACAGCCTGCCCGACAGCCCCGAGGATGCCGAGTGCCTGGCCTATGCCGAGTCGGTCCAGGGCAGCGGGCGGATGCTTGCCGCCGAGGCGCTGCAATCGGTGCACACCGCCACCACGGTGCGCATGCGCGGTGGCAAGCTGTCGATCACCGATGGCCCGTTCGCCGAAACCAAGGAACAGTTGGCCGGTTTCTACCTGATCCAGGCCAAGGACTTGAACGAAGCTATCCAGGTGGCCGGGCAGATACCGGCGGCCCGGGTCGGCAGTGTCGAAGTGCGTCCGGTACGTGAATTGAATCCCTGAAAACAACGATAAACAGGAGTTTCGCGATGACTTTCCAGACCGCGGGCCGCAAGCCCGCCGAGCATGAACTGTCCATCAGCCGCCTGATCGACGCGCCGCGCAACAAGGTCTTTCGCGCCTGGACCGAGCCGGCCTTGCTGGCGCAATGGTGGGGGCCCCACGGCATGATCACTCCGGAGTGTGAAATGGACCTGTGGGTCGGCGGCCAGTTTCGTACCCTGATGCGCGCCCCGGACGGCAGCGAGTACCCGACCATGGGGGTGTTCCTGGAGATCGCCGCGCCGTCGCGGCTGGTGTTTACCGACGCCTACCTGCCGGGCTGGATCCCCTCGGGCAAGCCGTTCATGACCGCTGAAGTGACCTTCGAGGAGCAGGGCGACCAGACCCTCTACACTGCCCGCGCCATGCACTGGACCGAGGCCGATCGCAAGGCCCATGAGGCCATGGGCTTTCACGAGGGCTGGGGGCAGAGCCTGGAGCGCCTGGTGGCCCTGGTCACCCGGGACCTGCCGGACTGATGAGCGACCAGCCTCGGGAAGTCATCGCGGCAACGGTGGCGCAGGTCTACCGCGAGCAGTCGCGGCGAATCCTCGCCACCCTGATCCGCCTGCTGGGGGATTTCGACCTGGCCGAGGAGGCTCTGCATGAAGCCTTCTTCGTGGCGGTGGAGCGCTGGCGCAGCGATGGCGTGCCGGACAACCCGCGGGCCTGGCTGGTGTCCGTCGGCCGCTTCAAGGCCATCGACGCCCTGCGTCGCCGGGCGCGCTTCGCGGCGTCACAGGCGGCGCTGCTCAGCCAGCTCGAGCAACTGGAACAGGACGACTGGAGCGCCGAGGACGTGCAAGACGATCGCCTGCGCCTGATCTTCACCTGCTGCCACCCGGCGCTGGCGGCGGATGCCCAGGTACCCCTGACCCTGCGGGAGATCTGCGACCTGAGCACCGAGGAAATCGCCCGGGCCTTTCTGGCCACGCCGGCCACCATCGCCCAGCGCATCGTGCGTGCCAAGGCGAAGATCCGCGATGCGCGGATTCCCTACCAGGTGCCGGCGTTGAGCGAGCTGCCCGAGCGCCTGGAGAGCGTGCTGCGGGTGATCTACCTGGTGTTCAACGAAGGGTATTCGGCCTCCATGGGCGCCGAGCTGACCCGGGAGGACCTGACCCGCGAAGCCATCCGCCTGGGCTACCTGCTGCTGGAACTGTTGCCGGAAGCGGAGGTGATGGGCCTGCTGGCGCTGATGCTGTTGCACGAGTCACGGCGTGGCGCGCGCCTTTCCAGCGACGGCGAGCTGGTCCTACTGGACGAGCAGGATCGCGGGTTGTGGCAGCAGGACTTGATCGAGCAGGGCTGTGCCCTGGTAGAGCGCGGCCTGCGCAGCGGCCAGGCCGGGCCCTATTGCCTGCAGGCGGCGATTGCCGCGGTGCATGCCGAAGCGCCGAGTGCAGCACAGACCGACTGGCCGCAGATCGTCGGTTTGTATGACGTGCTGCTGCGCCTGCAGCCTTCGCCGGTGATCGAGCTCAACCGTGCCGTGGCCCTGGCCCAGCGCGACGGGCCCGGTGCCGGGCTGGCGCAAGTGGAAGCGATCCTGCTGCGCGGCGACTTGCAGGATTACCACCTGGCCCATGCCGCTCGTGCCGACTTCTGCCGGCAACTGGGGCATATCGCCGCGGCGCGCCAGTCCTACCAGCGGGCCCTGGCCCTGGTCCGGCAAGCCCCCGAGCGGCGCTTCCTCGAACAGCGCCTGGCCCAGCTCCCCCAGTAGCCGCTGCCGAAGGCTGCGACCGAACCCGCCGGGGCGCCAACCGCGCCCCGGCTCAAGCCTGCTGCCGGGTCGCCGCCAGGACGATCTCGCGGATACACACTTGCTGCGGCTGCTGGTAGGCAAAGGCAATGGCCCCGGCCACATCGTCTGCACTCAGCACCGTACCGCCCATGTCCTGTTTCCAGGCCTGGTAACCGGCCTTGATGGCCTCGTCGGTGGTGTGGCTCAGCAGTTCGGTTTCTACCGCACCGGGGGCGATGGTGATGACCCGCACATTGTGCGGCGCCAGCTCTTCGCGCAGGTTTTCCGAGAGCCCGTGGACCGCGAACTTGGTGCCGACATAGGCCACGTGGTTGGCAAAGGTCTTGCGCCCGGCCACCGAACTGACGTTGATCAGGGTGCCCTGGCGGCGCTCGATCATCCCGGACACCACGGCGTGCACGCCATTGAGCAGCCCCTTGACGTTGACGTCGAGCATGCGCTCCCACTGCTGCGGGTCCTGCCGGCTGATGTCCCCCAGGAGCATGACCCCGGCGTTGTTGATCAGGGCGTCCGCCGGGCCGAACCGCGCTTCGGCCTCCTCCACGGCGGCCAGCAGTGCGGCGCGGTCGGTGATGTCCACCGCGCGGCTCAGGCTGTCGGGCAGTTCCAGGGCGTGCAGGCGCTCGACGCGCCGGGCCAGCAGCAGGAGGGGATGGCCGGCCGCCGACAGCAGGCGGGCGGTGGCCTCGCCGATGCCCGAACTGGCGCCGGTGATGATGACGAGAGGCTTGCTCATGGGAGGACTCCAGGAATAAGAAAAATGCATGGCTTTACGGGACGGGCAGTATATTTAGCCCTCTTGAGGCTGAAAAATGCCTTATTCCTCTGTCTGTCATCGGTATTTCCTATGGATATCCGCCATCTCAAAGCCTTCCTTGCGGTGTTCGAGGAGCGCAACATCACCGCTGCCGCCCAGCGCTTGTGCATCAGCCAGCCGACCTTGTCGGTGACCATCAAACAGCTTGAGGACGAGTTGGGGGCGCAGTTGTTCCTGCGCCAGCCACGGGGTGTTGAAGTCAGCGAGCAGGCGCGGGTGCTGTATCCCCAGGCCCGGCGCATGGTGGCCGAGGCCGAGAGCTTGAGCCGTCTGTTTCGCCAGGACGAAAGCCGTTTGGCGCTGGAGCTGGGAGTAGAAGGTGATATTGCCGACAGCCAGGTCTCCGCTTTCGTACGAATGGCCCAGCAGGCGTTGCCCAACCTGTTGCTGACCTTGCAGGAAGGCTGTGTCGGCGACGCGCGCCTGGCGGTGGAAGAGCTGTGCTGCGAGGACGAATTGTTCCTGCCGTTATGGGAGGAGCCTTATGTGCTGGCGGTGCCGGTGGGGCACAGGCTGCTGGAGCAAGAGCAGCCCCAGCCCCGGGTGGAGGACTGGGTCACTTGCCCGGAACACGCCTCGCACCAGCGCCTGATGGCGCTCTATGGCGGTGCTGTGCAAGCCCAGGCCGGGCATGCCGGGAGCTTGAAACAGGCGCTGAACATGGTGGCGGCGGGCCTGGGGGTGGCGATGCTGCCGCTGTCGCTGGTGCAGGGCCGCGAGGGGGTAGAAAGCCGGGCCTTGCACCTGCCGGCGCCCAGCCGGCGGATCGGCTTGTGCTACGCCGTGCAGGCGCTGGAGTCGGCGACCTTGCGCACGCTGCATGACTACTTGCGCACCCTGCGGCCAATCGGCTAGCGGGCGGCGCTGACGAGCGCAGTCATTGCAGCATCTGCGCCAGCAACCAGCTGCCCGCCGGCCCTGGCGGGTGCAGGCGCGACCAGAGCGCGTCCACCGCCACGGTGCGCGGCCAGCCACGCACGTTCAGCTCCTGCAACTTGCCCGCGCCAAAACCTTCCACCAGCCAGCGCGGCAGGGGTGCCCAGCCAAAGCCGCCCTGGGCCATCTCCAGCAGCATCAGGTAGCTGGGGGCCGACCAGACCCGGCCCTGGCAGCGGCTGTCGTAGGGGTTGAGCACGGTGGCCAGACGCAATTCACGGTGCTGGCGCAGGCTTTCCTCATCGACCCGGGCCTGCTGCGCCAAGGGATGCTTGCAGGCCACGTAGAGGGAAATCTCACTGCGCTCTTGCATGGTCTTGTGCTCCAGGTCCGCCGGGTAGTCGGCCTGCATCTCGGCAAAGGCGATCTGCGCCCGGCCGCTCTGCACCAGGGCGATCAGGTCTTCGCACTCGGCAATCAGGCATTCCAGCTCGAGGTCCGGGTAACGCTGCTCGAAGGCGCTCAGGCTGCTTTCGAAGCGATCCGACTGGTAGGTGTCCGACAGCGCCACCGTGAGTTTCGCCTCAATGCCCTGGGACAGCTGGCTGGCGGCCATTTCCAGGCGGCTGGTGGCAGCCAGGATTGCTTCGGCACGCTGCAGCAGCACATGCCCGGCCGGGGTCAGGCCGGGCTTGCGGCTGGAACGGTCGAAAAGCTGCACGTCGAGGTCGATCTCCAGGCTGGCCACCGCCGCGCTGATGGTGGACTGGCTCTTGCCCAGCTTGCGCGCGGCAGCGGAAAAGGAACCTTGGGTGGCTGCCTGGACAAACGCCAGGAGCACTTCATGTGAGGCCATGAACTATCGCCCTGCTCGATGGTTATTGATTATGAAGTATCGGCCTTGTCCTGGAAGATCGGCAACACATTCATTCAAGGAGCCGACCATGAGCCTTCAGAAATCCCTTAACGAACGCATCTTCCAGGCGGTAGGTTTTGAACTGCTGGCGGTGCTGATCTGCACCCCGCTGCTGTCCTGGATCATGGACAAGCCCATGGCCGACATGGGCCTGGTGACCATCGGCATCGGCCTGTTGGCCCTGGCCTGGAACGTGGTGTTCAACGGCCTGTTCGACCGGTTGCTCAAGCGCTTGCAGTGGGTCCACAACGGCTGGACCCGGGTCCTGCATGCGTTGATGTTCGAAGGCGGGCTGGTGGCAGTGGGCGTACCGATGATTGCCTGGTGGCTGAATATCAGCCTGCTGCAGGCGTTCATCCTGGACATCGGCGTGCTGCTGTTTTTCCTGCCGTACACCTATGTCTATCACTGGGTCTACGACGTGCTGCGGGACAAGTGGCTGCAACAGCGCCTGGCTCACTGAGCCGGTTTCAGGGCGCCGGGTGCCGCCCTTCGATGGCAGCCAGATAGGCTTCCAGCGCCCGCGGCACTTCTTCGAGCAGCAGCTGGCTCTTGAACTCGGGGTGTTCCAGGGCCAGGTGGAACAGGCCGATGGGCAGGCCGAGCATGGCCATGGCGTAGGCCTCGCGCTCGGCGGCACTGGCCTGGGGAAGGCGCAGCGCAAGGACCTGGCGATAGACGCTCTTGATCTGCAGGCGCAGGTCCGGGGCCTGCAACTGGCCCATGGCAAACCCCGGGTTGATCATCAGCAGCAGGTCGGGGTGCTGCTCCAGGTATTCGAGTATCGGCAGCACCATGCGCTCTATCACTTGCCGGCCACTGGACCCCGTCCAGACCTGCGGAGCAACCGCCAGCAGGTCGCTGGTGATGGTGCTCAGGGCTTCGATGTGGCGCTGGCCCAGGGCTTCGAGCACTTGCTGCTTGTCACTGAAAAAATGATAGAGCGAACCGATGGAGGTACCGGCCAGCCGGGCGATGCCATGCATGGTCAGGTTCGCCGCCCCCTGGCTGGGCAGTAGCCGGGCACAAGCGTCGAGGATCGCCATCACCCGTTCGTGGCCACGGGACTGTTTGGGGGCTCGGTGGGGAGCGGCGGGGGAGGGAATGGATTCGGTCATGGTCAGCGAAATGTCCGGGGGCGCCTATTATGGCGTAGAGCGTGGGGTGCAGTCCTAGAGAAAACTAGACACCATCCTCTACTTTTGCAGAAAATACCCGGCTTCGGGTTCCGTTCAGTGAACCTGCTGTCCTCCTGACTATCTGAAGGCCATGACTATTTCCCGCAACTGGATCATCTGCGAACACTGCGATTCGTTGTACGAGTCCGTGCCGCTCGGCAAAGGCCAGACGGCCCAGTGCTCGCGCTGTGGCGCGGTGCTGGCCCGTGCCCGTTGGCTGAGTGTGCAGCAGCTGTTGGCCCTGTCGATCACCGCTGGGTTGTTGTTCGTCTTCGCCAATCTGTTTCCGGTGATCAAGATCAGCCTCGAAGGCCTGAGCAACGAGGCGACCCTCTGGCAATCGGTGGAGGCCCTGGCCCAGGGCCGCATCAGCCTGATTGCCGCGATCACCGGCCTGACCATCATTCTTGCGCCCTGCCTGCAGATCATCCTGCTGTGCTGGGTGCTGGGGTTTGCCAATGTGGGGCGCGCCGCGCCCGGCTTCAAGGCCAGCATGCGCGCTCTGGAGCACCTGCGGCCCTGGAGCATGCTGGAGGTGTGCCTGCTGGGGATCCTGGTGGCCATCGTCAAGCTGGCGGGGATGCTCGATGTGCACCCGGGGCTGGGGCTATGGGCCCTGGCGATGCTCACGGTGCTGATCATCCTGATTTCCGGCAAGGACATCCGCTACCTCTGGGATGACCTGGAGGGCCGCTACTGATGAGCGCTCCGCCCTACGCCCGGGACCACCAATTGATGCTGTGCCACACCTGCGGCCAGGTCTGCCAGGCGTCCGAGCATCAATGCCCGCGCTGCGATGCGCCGGTGCATGCGCGCAAGCCCAACAGCCTGGCGCGCACCTGGGCCTTTCTCCTGGCCAGCCTGATCTTCTACATTCCGGCCAACCTGCTGCCGGTAATGCACACCAGCATCTTTGGCAGCGCCAGTGAAAACACCATCATGAGCGGCGTGGTGGAGTTCTGGAAACACGGTTCCTGGGACATCGCCCTGCTGATCTTCATCGCCAGCGTGGTGGTGCCCTGCAGCAAGTTCTTTGTCCTCGGCACCCTGCTGGTGACCTGCCAGCGCCGCAGCCTCTGGGCCCAGCGCGAGCGGGCCAAGCTCTATCGTTTCATCGAGCTGATCGGCTACTGGTCGATGCTCGACGTGCTGGTGGTGGCCCTGGTGGCGGCCCTGGTGCAGTTTCGTGCCCTGAGTTCGATCGACCCGCGCATGGGTATTCTGTTTTTTGGTTTGGTGGTGGTGCTGACGATGTTGGCGGCCATGAGTTTCGATCCCCGGCTTATCTGGGACGCAGAGGTTGAAGATGTCTGATCATCCAGGTTCCAACGCAGCAAATCCCCCGCCCGTCCCTGGCGCTCCGGCGCTGCGCACGCGGCGTTTCAATGTCTCGCTGGTGTGGCTGGTGCCGATTGTCGCGGCCCTGGTGGGGCTGTCGATGGTGGTGCACAACTCACTCTCGGCGGGGCCGGAAATCAGCATCAGCTTCCAGACCGCCGAAGGCCTGGAAGCCAACAAGACCCAGGTCAAGTACAAGAACGTGGTGATCGGCAAGGTGACCTCCATCGCCCTGAGCGACGACCGCAAGAAGGTGGTGGCCAAGGTCGAGCTGGACCAGTCCGCCGAACCCTTCACCGCCGACGATTCGCTGTTCTGGGTGGTGCGCCCGCGTATCGGCGCCAATGGCATTTCCGGGGTCGACACCCTGCTTTCCGGGGCCTTTATCGGCGCCGACGCCGGCAAGTCGGAAAAACGCAAGGACAGCTTCAAGGGCCTGGAAACCCCGCCGCCCATCACCTATGGGCAGAAGGGCAAGCGCTTTACCCTGCACACCGACGACCTGGGGTCGCTGGACATCGGCTCGCCGGTTTATTACCGGCGCATCGAGGTGGGGCAGGTGGTGTCCTACCAGTTGGCCAACAGCGGCAAGGGCGTGGACGTGAAGATCTTCGTCAATTCGCCCAACGATAAGTACGTCACCACCGACACCCGTTTCTGGAACGCCAGCGGCGTCGACGTGACCCTCGGCGCCAACGGTTTGAAGGTCAACACCGAGTCGGTGTCGTCGATCCTCGCCGGCGGCATTGCCTTCGTCGAACCCAAGTACAGCCCCAACGCCAAGCCGGCTGACGAGAACGCCGAGTACACCCTGTTCGGCGACCAGGACACCGCCCTGGCGCCGCCCGACGGCGCGCCCTATTACATTCGCATGCGCTTCGACCAGGCCTTGCGCGGCCTGTCGGTGAATGCCCCGGTGGAGTTCCTCGGGGTGAACATCGGCAAGGTGGTGTCCATGGACCTGGACTACGACGAGCAGCGCAAGTATTTTCCGACCCTGGTCGGCGCGGTGATCTACCCCGAGCGGCTGGGCAAGGCCCACGAAAAGCTGGTGAAGCAGACCGGCGGCGAAGACGACGCCCGCTCGGCGAAACTGATCGGCGCCTTCGTCAAGAACGGCCTGCGCGCCCAGCCCCGCAGCGGCAACCTGCTGACCGGCCAGCTGTACATCTCCCTGGACTTTGTCACCAACGCCAAGCCGGTGGCCTATGACGCTACCGCACGGCCCCTGGAGATTCCCACTGTGCCTGGCAGCATGGACAAGTTGCAGGAGCAGTTGCAGGCCGTGGTGGACAAGATCAGCAAGCTGCCGATCGACTCCATTGCCGCCAACCTCAATGGCAGCCTGGCGGAGATGCAGAAGACCCTCAAACAGGTCAACGGCGAAGTGCTGCCACAGATGCGCGACACCCTGGAGCAATCCAAGAAGACCCTGGCCAGCGCCAACGAGAGTTTCTCCGAAGACTCGCCGCAGCGGCAGAAACTCGGCCAGGCCATGGAGGAAGTGCAGCGCACCGCGCGTTCGGTGCGGGTGCTCAGCGATTTCCTCGGGCGTCATCCTGAAGCGCTGATCCGCGGGCGCCTCAAAGACAATCAACCGGATGCCTACCAGTCGCCATCCTCCTCTGTTCGCGAATCCGTACCGGAAGCCCAGCCATGAAAACCCGTGCCCTGTTGCTCTGCCTGACCCTGGGACTTGCCGCCTGCAGCTCCGCGCCCACCCATTACTACACCCTGCTGCCACCGGTGGCCGAAGGCAGCAGCGCGGCCCGCACCGGGGGCCCGCAGTTCGAAATGTCCACGGTGCGGATTCCGGTCCAGGTGGACCAGCCGCAACTGGTGGTGCGCCAGGACAGCGGCACCCTGGCGATCCTCGAAACCCAGCGCTGGAGCGCGCCGCTGGTGGATGAGTTCCACGACGCC
>NZ_VYKE01000149.1:0-12392 GCF_032424515.1 Pseudomonas sp. JV245A | reverse complement strand
CTGTAGGAGCGGGCTTGCCCGCGAAAGCCCTCGCGCAACAATCCCCGCTTAAAGCTGCTCCAGGCAGCCCGCCAGATCATTCCCCAACTTCTCCAGCACCTGCTCATAGCCTTGAGCGGTCGCCGGCGTGTAACCGCCCAACGCATCCAGCTCCGCCAGTTTCACCGGCAGGCCGGCCACCAGGGTTTCCGCCAGGCGCGGGCGCAGGGGCGGCTCGCTGAACACACAGGTCTTGCCCACCTGCTGCAAGCGCGCGCGCATGGCGGCGACGTGCTGGGCCCCCGGCTGGACTTCCGCTGCCACGCTGAACACCCCGGCGTGCTTGAGGCCGTAGGCGTCCTCGAAGTAGTCGAAAGCTTCGTGGAACACGAAGTAAGGCTTGCCGGCGATCCCCGCCAGGCGGGCTTTCAAGCGAGCATCCAGGGCATCCAGACGCTCGCTGAACGCCTTCAGGTTGTTCTGGTAGCGGGCGGCATTGGCCGGGTCGGCGGCGCTCAGGTCCGCGGCCATGCGGGTGGCGATCACCCGGGCATTGACCGGCGACAGCCAGAGGTGCGCGTCCAGGGTGCCGGGGCGATGATCATGGTCATGTTCGTCGGCATCTTCAGCGTGGGAGTGGCTATCTTCGGCAAAGTGCCGGAGTTTCATGCCCAGCAGGTCCTGTACCGCCACCGAGGGCAGGCTACGGCCCTTCAGCACCCGCGGCAGGAAGCCTTCCATGTCCGGGCCGATCCAGTACAGCAGGTCCACACTCTGCACCTTGCGCACGTCCGAAGGGCGCAGCGCGTAGTTGTGCGGGGAAGCTCCGGGCGGCAGCAGCACCTCGGGAACCGCCACGCCATCCTGCACGGCGGCGGCAATCAGTTGCAGCGGCTTGATGCTGGTCAACACCCGCACTTCGGCCTGGGCCGAGCCGATCGCGAACAGGCTGAAGGTAAAAGCGACAAAAAGGCGAAAAAGTCTGGGCACGATGGACACTCGAGGAGGCGAGAACGGGTAACATAATAACGTCTCTCACAAACCTCGTCGCCGCTCATGCCTAAAACACCCCTTGCCAGCCGTCCACACGACCACTCTCACTGCGTACACAGCGCACTGTCTGAGGCCGACGCCCTGTGCGCACGGCAAGGCCTGCGCCTGACCGCCCTGCGCCGGCGGGTGCTGGAGCTGGTGTGGCAAAGCCACAAGCCCCTGGGGGCCTACGACATCCTGGCCGTGCTCAGCGAGCAGGACGGCCGTCGCGCCGCCCCGCCAACGGTTTACCGGGCGCTGGATTTCCTCCTGGAAAACGGCCTGGTGCACCGCATCGCCTCGCTCAATGCCTTTGTCGGCTGCAACCACCCCGAGCACGCGCACCAGGGCCAGTTCCTGATCTGCCGCGAATGCCACGCCGCCATCGAGCTGGAACAGAAATCCATCAGCGACGCCATCATCAGCAGCGCCCGCGAAGTCGGCTTCGTGGTCGAGGGCCAGACCGTCGAAGTGGTCGGGCTCTGCTCGGGCTGCCAGGGGGCTTGATGAGCAATGCGTTGATCCGCCTCGAGCAGGTCGGGGTGACCTTTGCCGGGCAGAACGTGCTGGAGAACATCCAGCTCAGCGTCGAACCCGGCCAGATCGTCACCCTGATCGGCCCCAATGGCGCCGGCAAGACCACGCTGGTGCGCGCCGTGCTCGGCCTGCTCAAGCCCGACACCGGCAGTGTCTGGCGCAAGCCCAAACTGCGGGTGGGCTACATGCCGCAGAAGCTTCATGTGGACCCGACCTTGCCGCTGTCGGTGCTGCGCTTTCTGCGCCTGGTGCCGGGAGTGGACCGTACCCGGGCGCTGGCAGCGCTCAAGGAAGTAGGTGCCGAGCAGGTGATCGACAGCCCGGTGCAGAGCATCTCCGGTGGCGAGATGCAGCGCGTGCTGCTGGCCCGGGCGCTGCTGCGCGAGCCGGAGCTGCTGGTGCTCGATGAACCGGTGCAAGGCGTCGACGTGGCCGGCCAGGCCGAGCTCTACAGCCTGATTACCCGCCTGCGCGACCGTCACGGCTGCGGCGTGCTGATGGTATCCCACGACCTGCACCTGGTGATGAGCACCACCGATCAGGTGGTCTGCCTCAATCGCCACGTCTGCTGCTCTGGCCACCCCGAGCAGGTCAGCGGCGACCCGGCCTTCGTCGAGCTGTTCGGCAAGAACGCACCGAGCCTGGCGATCTACCACCACCATCACGACCATGCCCACGACCTGCATGGTTCGGTCGTCACCCAGCCCGCTTCGGGCCACGCCCATGTCCATGGAGAAAACTGCAAGCATGGCTGATTTTCTGCTCTACGCCCTGCTCGCAGGCCTGGCCCTGGCAGTGGTTGCCGGCCCCTTGGGGTCCTTCGTGGTCTGGCGTCGCATGGCCTATTTCGGCGATACCCTGTCCCACGCCGCGCTGCTCGGCGTGGCCCTGGGCTTTCTGCTGGATGTCAGCCCGGCGGTAGCGGTCACGGTCGGCTGCCTGCTGCTGGCGGTGCTGCTGGTGACCCTGCAACAGCGCCAACCCCTGGCTTCCGACACGCTGCTGGGGATTCTTGCACCCAGCACCCTGTCTCTGGGCCTGGTGGTACTAAGCTTCATGCATGAAGTGCGAATCGACCTGATGGCCTACCTGTTCGGTGACCTGCTGGCGATCAGCCCGGGCGACCTGGCGTGGATTCTCGGCGGTAGCGCGGCGGTGCTGTTGCTGCTGGTGGCGCTGTGGCGCCCCTTGCTGGCGATCACCGTGCACGAGGAACTGGCCAGGGTCGAAGGCCTGCCTGTGGCCTCGCTGCGCCTGGCGCTGATGCTGCTGATCGCCGTGGTGATTGCCGTGGCCATGAAGATTGTCGGGGTGTTGCTGATCACCTCGCTGCTGATCATCCCGGCCGCTGCGGCACAGCGTCACGCCCGCTCGCCGGAGCAGATGGCCCTGGGCGCCAGCCTGCTGGGCATGCTCGCGGTGTGCGGCGGGCTGGCGCTGTCCTGGTTCAAGGACACACCGGCCGGGCCGTCGATCGTGGTCACCGCCGCCACACTGTTTCTGCTGAGTTTTGTTCTGCCCCGTCGAGGGGTGTAGACTTGCTCGCTTTTTGCGCAATTAGAGAGTCGCAGGAATGAAGCCGTTCGCCTCCCGTTATCTGCTCCTTGTCGCATTTTCCCTGCTACTGGGAGCCTGCCAAAGCACGCCACCAGCGGCCACCGAGGTCCCTGATGCACGGGCCACGGCCATCGCGCAGCTGGAACAAAACATCGCCAGCAGCGAACTGGCCACCGCGGAAGATCAACTCAGTGCCTTGCAGGCGCAGACGCCCGACGACCCGCAACTGGTGCAGTACCAGCGGCAGTTGGCCGAAGCCTATCTGCAGCGCAGCCAGATCGTCCTGCAGAAGGGCGATGTGAACGCCGCAGCCACGGCCCTGAGCCGTGCCCGGGCACTGATGCCCAAGGCTCCGGCGCTGACCGGTGGGGTCAACAATGCCATTGCCCAC
Source organism: Pseudomonas sp. JV245A (assembly GCF_032424515.1). Classification (NCBI taxonomy): domain Bacteria; kingdom Pseudomonadati; phylum Pseudomonadota; class Gammaproteobacteria; order Pseudomonadales; family Pseudomonadaceae; genus Pseudomonas; species Pseudomonas sp. JV245A. The sequence continues at coordinate 8,896 of NZ_VYKE01000149.1, read as the reverse complement.
GCCCGCAAGGCGGAGCTGGACAAGGCCGAAGCCGCCCTGAAGGCCGCCGAAGCGCGCCCTGCGGCCAAGCTGATCGATCCGACCGCCGAGAGCACCACCGTCGCCTTGAACGTCACTGATATCCGCAAGCTGCGGCATCAACTCGATGCCCTGGCCGCCGACGTGGTGAATTATCAGTGCGACGTGAGCATCCAGGTACCACGCACCGAGGATTACCCCTGGCTATCGACCCTGCTCGGCAAGCGGGTGAAGAAGCTCGACCCGGACTTTGAACAGAAGATCAGTCGGCAAATCGTGCGCCATGTACCGGCGCAGATGGTGCTGACCCCGCGCAAGGCGCAGTAAAGCCTTCGCCGGCAAGCCGGCTCCTACACGGAGCAGGCTTGTCGGGGAAAGTGTGTTCAGGCCGGGATTGCCTTGGCCTTTTCCTCTCGGCTCCAGACCCGATGTTGCGCGATGGCGGCAATGAATGCCTTCAGCGCCTTGGCATCGGCCCCCACGATCAAGCCTTCATCCGCCTCCAGCCGCAGGCTGTGCAACAGCTCCCGGGCATCGCCGTGCAGGGCAATCGCCTTGAGGTGCTTGTACGCCTCCAGCAAGTAATGCAGGGCCACGCCATTGCCGCTCAAGGCCTTGATCGACTGCGCACCTCCGGGCACGAACACCGCATCGAAGGCCACCGATGGCAAGCCCTCCATGGACGCATCCACCGGCAGGCTCTTGCCGTCCGCCGTGGTGACCGGCGCCGAGGTCGGCCCCAGTAGCTTGGCGTGCGCTCCTTCGGCCTTGAGAGCCTTCTTCAGCGCATCGATCGCTGCACCATTGACGCCATTGGCCGCCAGAATCGCCACCTTCCGGGTTTTGATATTGCCCGGCAACAGGTTCGCCTGGCTCAGGGCCGGCGAGCGCGAGAGCGAAGTCTTGCGCTCCGCCACCGTGGCTTTCTTCGGCGCCGCCAGCCCGAGGTTCTCGGCCACTCGCGCGGCCAGTTGCAGGTCGATGTTGGCCAGAATCTCGTTGACCTGGCGTTCGCGGATCCATTCACGTTCCACCTTGCCCAGCTCAAAGCTGTAGGCGGCGATGATGTGCTCCTGCTCGTGCTTGCTCATGCTCTTGTAGAAGAGCCGCGCCTGGGAGAAATGGTCGCTGAACGATTCGCTGCGCTGGCGGATCTTGTGCGCATCGATACGCTCGTTGTAACTCTCGAAGCCGCCATCCTCGGCCGCCGGTGGGGTTTCCCGGGGCCAGCCGCCGTCGATGGAATTGGGCTCATAGGAGGCCCGGCCCTTGTCCAGGGTGATGCGGTGCATGGCGTCGCGCTGGCTGTTGTGGAAGGGCGCCAGCGGCCGATTGATCGGCAATTCGTGGAAGTTCGGCCCACCCAGGCGGCTGATCTGGGTATCGGTGTAGGAAAACAGCCGTCCTTGCAACAGCGGGTCGTTGGAGAAGTCGATCCCGGGCACTATGTGCCCCGGGCAGAAGGCGACCTGCTCGGTCTCGGCAAAATAGTTGTCCGGGTTGCGGTTCAGCACCATCTTGCCCAGGGGCGTGATCGGCACCAGCTCCTCGGGAATCAGCTTGGTCGGGTCGAGGATGTCGAAATCAAAGTTGTGCTCGTCTTCCTCGGCGATGATCTGTACACCGAACTCCCACTCCGGGTAATCCCCGGCTTCGATCGATTCCCACAGGTCGCGGCGATGGAAGTCGGTGTCCTTGCCCGCCAGCTTCTGCGCCTCATCCCAGACCAGCGAACAGGTACCCACCGTCGGCCGCCAGTGGAACTTGACGAAGCTCGACCGGCCCTGGGCGTTGATCAGGCGAAAGGTATGCACGCCAAAGCCCTGCATGGCCCGCAGACTTTTCGGAATGGCCCGGTCGGACATGGCCCAGATCACCATGTGCGCCGATTCCGGCTGCAGCGAGACAAAGTCCCAGAAGGTGTCATGGGCCGAGCCGCCGGTGGGTATTTCGTTGTGGGGTTCGGGTTTCACGGCGTGTACGAAATCGGGGAACTTGATCGCGTCCTGAATGAAGAACACCGGCATGTTGTTGCCCACCAAGTCGAAGTTGCCTTCGTCAGTGAAGAACTTCACCGCAAAGCCGCGCACGTCACGCACGGTGTCGCCAGAGCCTCTTGGCCCCTGGACCGTGGAAAAGCGTACGAACACTGGTGTTTTCTTCCCCGGATCACGCAGGAAACCGGCCTTGGTCAATGCCGAATGGTTGTCATAGCTCTGGAAGTAACCATGGGCACCCACCCCTCGGGCATGCACGATGCGCTCGGGAATCCGCTCATGGTCGAAGTGGGTGATCTTCTCCCGCATGATGAAGTCTTCCAGCAGCGAAGGCCCACGAGCACCGGCTTTGAGGGTGTTCTGGTTGTCGGCGATCTTCACCCCCTGGTTGGTCCGCAGGGCCTGCCCGGTGGCGTCGGAGCGGAACGTCTCCAGGCTCTTGAGCTTGCTGTTGCTGTTGCCGCGGTCCAGGGTGTCGGTCCCGGCCATCTGGCTTTTTGGGGTATCGGGCTTCTTCGTGCTCATCAGGCAAAACTCCTCGTTGGCGAAATCCCTGGCGTGCCGGGGCTTCGTGGGCAAAGGCCTCCAGGCACGGCACCTGGCGGCTTTCGAGTGACTTAACTAGTGACTGACGAGAAGGTGCGAGCGTTCCTTTTTTATGACCTTTGATCGCGTTATCGCCAAATGGCAGGATGATTGCGAAATAAATGCTAAGAACCTCTATACGGACAGGCTAAAATGCGCGCCCGGCTAACCGCTGATCCTTTTCTAACGCGCCCCACAAGGTTCGCTACGTGATCGAGTTTCAAAACGTCCATAAAACCTACCGGGTCGCCGGTAAGGATATTCCCGCCCTGCACCCGACCAGCCTTCGGGTCGAGAATGGCCAGGTGTTCGGCCTGATCGGCCACTCCGGTGCGGGTAAAAGTACTCTGCTGCGCCTGATCAACCGCCTGGAAAACCCCAGTGGCGGCACCATCGTCGTCGACGACGAAGACGTCACCGCCCTGGACGCCAGTGGCCTGCGCCGCTTCCGCCAGCAGGTCGGCATGATCTTCCAGCACTTCAACCTGCTGTCGTCCAAGACCGTGGCCGACAACGTCGCCCTGCCCCTGACCCTGGCCGGCGAGCTGTCGCGCAGCGACATCGACCGCCGGGTGGCCGAGCTGCTGGACCGGGTCGGCCTGGCCGACCACGCGAAGAAATACCCGGCGCAGCTGTCCGGCGGCCAGAAGCAGCGCGTCGGCATCGCCCGCGCCCTGGCCACCAAGCCGAAGATCCTGCTGTGCGACGAGGCCACCAGTGCCCTGGACCCGCAGACCACTGCCTCGGTCCTGCAACTGCTGGCCGAGATCAACCGCGAGCTGAACCTGACCATCGTCCTGATCACCCACGAGATGGACGTGATCCGTCGCGTCTGTGACCAGGTGGCGGTGATGGACGCCGGCGTGATCGTCGAACAGGGCCCGGTGGCCGACGTGTTCCTGCACCCCAAGCACCCGACCACCCGGCGCTTCGTCCAGGAAGACGAGCAGATCGACGAGAACGAGCAACGCGACGACTTCGCCCACGTGCCAGGCCGTATCGTGCGCCTGACCTTCCAGGGCGATGCCACCTACGCACCGCTGCTGGGCACCGTGGCCCGGGAGACCGGGGTCGACTACAGCATCCTCGCCGGACGCATCGACCGCATCAAGGACACCCCTTACGGGCAACTGACCCTGGCCATCACCGGCGGTGACATGGAAGCGGCCTTCGCCCGCTTCACCGCGGCGGATGTCCACATGGAGGTGCTGCGCTGATGGATACCTTCTTCGCCAACATCGACTGGCTGGAAATCTGGCTGGCCACCGGCGACACCCTGATGATGCTCGGCGGCTCGCTGCTGTTCACCGTACTGCTGGGCCTGCCACTGGGCGTGCTGCTGTTCCTCTGCAGCCCGCGCCAACTGCTGGAGCAGAAGTCGCTGTATGCGCTGCTGTCGCTGGTGGTCAACATCCTGCGTTCGCTGCCGTTCATCATCCTGCTGATCGTGATGATTCCCTTCACCGTACTGATCACCGGCACATCGCTGGGGGTTGCCGGGGCCATTCCACCGCTGGTGGTCGGCGCCACGCCGTTCTTTGCCCGGCTGGTGGAAACCGCCCTGCGCGAAGTGGATCGCGGCATCATCGAGGCCACCCAGTCCATGGGTGCCAGCACCCGGCAGATCATTACCAATGCCTTGCTCCCGGAAGCCCGCCCGGGCATCTTTGCCGCTATCACCGTGACTGCCATTACCCTGGTGTCCTACACCGCCATGGCCGGCGTGGTGGGGGCCGGTGGCCTGGGCGACCTGGCGATCCGCTTCGGCTACCAGCGCTTCCAGACCGATGTGATGGTGGTGACCGTGGTGTTGCTGCTGGTGCTGGTCCAGGTTCTGCAAACCGTCGGCGACAAGCTGGTGGTGCACTTTTCCCGCAAATAAAATTGCCGGCCCAGGCCGGCAGACGCCCGGGGTCGGGCGACTTACAAGGAGCTTGTTGGATGAAAAAACTACTCGTCGCTTTCGCAGCCGTTGCCGCGTTCTCCGCGCACGCCGCCGAAACCCTGACCGTGGCCGCCACACCAGTGCCCCACGCCGAGATCCTGGAATTCGTCAAACCGGCCCTGGCCAAGGAAGGCGTGGACCTGAAGGTCAAGGTATTCACCGACTACGTGCAGCCCAACGTGCAAGTCGCCGAAAAGCGCCTGGACGCCAACTTCTTCCAGCACCAGCCCTACCTGGATGAGTTCAACAAGGCCAAGGGCACCAAGCTGGTGAACGTTGCCGGTGTTCACGTCGAGCCCCTGGGTGCCTATTCCAGCAAGTACAAGCAGCTCTCCGAACTGCCGGGCGGCGCCACCGTGGTGATCCCCAACGACGCCACCAACGGCGGCCGCGCGCTGTTGCTGCTGGACAAGGCCGGCCTGATCAAGCTCAAGGATTCCAACAACATCCTGGCCACCATCAAGGACATCACCGAGAACCCCAAGGACCTGAAGTTCCGTGAACTGGAAGCCGCCACCATCCCGCGCGTGCTGACCCAGGTCGACCTGGCGCTGATCAACACCAACTATGCCCTGGAAGCCAAGCTGGATCCTTCCAAGGACGCCCTGGTGATCGAAGGCAAGGATTCGCCTTACGTGAACATCCTGGTGGCCCGTCCTGACGACAAGGATTCGGACGCCATGAAGAAGCTGGTCGCGGCCCTGCACAGCCCTGAAGTGAAGCAGTTCATTCTCGAGAAGTACAAAGGCGCCATCGTGCCGGCGTTCTGATCGGTTGCAGAAACACAAACGGGGCGCCTTGGGGCGCCCCGTTTCGTTGTAGCCGCTGCCGAAGGCCGGGATAAGGCGCCCAGCGTCTTCCGAGGGCCTCAGGAGCGCGTCCTCTTCGAGGCCGATCGCAGCCTGCGGCAGCGGCTACAGGGTTCGGCGGTTCGGCGGTTCGGCGGTTCGGCGGTTCGGCGGTTCGGCGGTTCGAGCATGTAGCGTTATTTGCGCTGCAGCATCACCGGCAGTTGGGCCACCAGCTTCTGGTTGTTCAACGGAGCACGGATGAAACCGCGCTGGGTACCGTCCGGGCCGATCACCGCCAGGTTGCCGCTGTGGTCCACGGTGTAGTTGGGCTTGCTGGTATCGGCCGGGATGAAGGGAATGCTCACGGCGTTGGCAAGCTTCTGCAGGTCTTCCACCGAGGAGGCGGTCAGGCCCTTGAAGTCCTTGTCGAAGTAGCCCAGGTACTGCTTGAGCTGCTGCGGGGTATCACGGTTGGGGTCGACGCTGACCAGGACCACCTGCAGCTTGTCCACCGCTTCCTTGGGCAGCTCGCTCTTGATCTGCCGCAACTGCGCCAGGGTGGTGGGGCAGATGTCCGGGCAGAAGGTGTAGCCGAAGAACAGCAGCGACCATTTGCCCTTCAGCTCGTCGATCACCACTGGCTGGCCGTCCTGGTCGACCATCTTCACCGCAGGCAGGGTACGGCTTTGCGGCAGCAGGATGATGCCCGCATCGATCAGTGCAGTGGGGTCGCCCTGACCCTTGCCGGACAGTACTTTGTTGACGGTAAGCCCCAGCACCAGGGCCACCAGGGCAACGAGAATAAAGACGGTTTTCTGAGTTCGAGTCATAGGTTCAACAATAGGTAGTGGTCTACGAGCAGGGCGATGAACAGCAGGAACAAGTAATAAATAGAGTACTTGAAGGTGTTGATCGCCGCGTGCGGCCGAGTGCCACGGTACAGCACCCAGGCCCATTGCAGGAAGCGCCCGCCCAGGGCCAGGGCACACACCAGGTACAACAAGCCACTCATGTGGATGACATAGGGCAGCAGGCTCACCGCCAGCAGGGCAAAGGTGTAGAGCAGGATGTGCACCTTGGTGTAGTGCTCGCCATGGGTGACCGGCAGCATCGGGATATCGGCCTTGGCGTATTCCTCTTTGCGATGGATGGCCAGGGCCCAGAAGTGCGGCGGGGTCCAGGCGAAAATGATCAGCACCAGCAGCAGCGGTTCTGCGCTCATGTGCCCGGTGGCGGCGACCCAGCCCAGCAACGGTGGAGCCGCGCCGGCCAGCCCACCGATCACGATGTTCTGCGGCGTCGCACGTTTCAGAAACCCGGTGTAGACCACCGCATAGCCCAGCAGCGAGGCCAGGGTCAGCCAGGCCGTGAGTGGATTGGTGAAGGTCAGCAGCAGCGCCTGCCCGGCTAGCGCCAGGAGCAGGGCAAAGGCCAGCGCCGCTCGTGGCGATACCCGGCCTTCGGCCAGGGGCCGTTTGTGGGTCCGGGCCATCAGCGCGTCGATGCGCCGATCCACCACATGGTTGACCGCCGCCGCGCCACCCGCGCACAGGGCAATGCCCAGGTTGCCGAACACCAGCACCGTCCACGGAACCCCGGCGCGGGTGGCGAGGAACATGCCCACCAGCGAGGTGATCAGCATCAGCACCACCACCTTGGGTTTGGTCAGCTCCAGGTAATCGCGCCAGATGGCCTGGGGATGCTGACGTTCGCTGATCAGAGTCGCCATGGCATCTCTCCTTTGATGGTGATGGGACCCGCCATCTGTTTACGCGGGCTGAGCCGCCAGCCCAGGGGCAGGCGATCCCGGGCCCGTACCAGGCTGGTACGGGCGTGGTAGTTGACCAGCACCAGGGTCAGCAGCAGCGCCGCCCCCCCGGCGTTGTGGGCCACGGCCACCGGCAGTGGCAAATGAAAGAACACGTTGCTCAGGCCCAGGCTGACCTGCGCCCCCAGCGCCACCAGCACCAGCCCGGCCAGGCGGGTCATGCCGGTCTGCCGCAGCTGCCAGGCCAGGCCCAGCAACACCAGGGTCACCAGCACCGCGCCGACCCGGTGGGTCATGTGGATGGCGGTGCGGGCATCACTGTCCAGTTGCCCGCCCAGGTAGTTGGGGCCGATGTGCTGGGTCAGATGGAAGCCGTTGGCGAAATCCATGTTCGGCCACCACTGGCCATGGCAGGTGGGCAGGTCGATACAGGCTACCGCCGCGTAGTTGGAACTGACCCAGCCGCCCAGGGCGATCTGCCCGATCACCAGCACCAGCCCGGCGGTGGCCCAGTACTGCAAGCGCCGCGGCACGATCAGCGCCGGCAATACCCCGGACAGGCGCAAGGTCAGCAGGAACAACAGGCTCAGGGTGGCGAAACCGCCCAGCAGGTGCGCGGTGACCACTTGCGGCCAGAGCTTGAGGGTCACCGTCCACATGCCGAAGGCCGCCTGGGCGAACACCACTGCCAGGAGGAACAGCGGCAGCTTCAGGGGCTGCCCCGGATGCCGGCGATGGGTCCAGGCCCGGGCCGCCAGGAGCACGATCAGCAGCCCCAGGGTGCCGGCGAAGTATCGGTGGATCATCTCGTTCCAGCCCTTGTGGGCCTCCACCGGGGTATCGGGAAAATGCAGCTCGGCATGGGCCAACTGGGCTTCGCTTTTCGGCACGCTGATAAAGCCGTAGCAGCCGGGCCAGTCCGGGCAGCCGAGGCCGGCATGGGTCAGCCGGGTGTAGGCGCCGAGCAGCACCACGATCAGGGCCAGCAAGGTGGCAAACAACGCGAGGCGAAATCCAGGTTTGGCCATGACGATGCCCTTATCCGATGTTCGACAGTTTCAGCAGGTGGCGCAGGTCGTTGAGCAGGTCCTTGCCCTTGACCCGGGCGTCATAGCGCAGCACCAGGTTGCTGTGGGGGTCGACGATCCACAGCTGCGGCGCCTCCTTGTCGTTGGCGCCCTTGGTGAAGGTCGCCAGGTCCAGGGGGTAGCGTTGCAGTTGCGGGTATTCCCGCTGCAGCTTGGCTTCGTATTCGGCGCTCAGGGGCCGGGCGCTGGCCAGGGCATGGCTGGCCCGCGAGGCATCACGGCCCAGGGCGATCTGGATCTGCCGCGCCAGGTACACCAGTTGCTGGCAATCCACTGCGCACTCCCCGGGCGCGGTGACCAGAACCTGCCAGCGATCCTCCTCGGCCTGCACGCCGATCTGGGCGCGGGTCTGGCCATTGCCGATAAGCTCGCCGTGATAGCTGCGGCTTTCCGGTACCCAGAACTGCAGCTTGTACATACCGGTGGCAAGGATCATCGGGCCGATCACCATCAGCAGGATCAGCACCAGTTGCCAGCGGCCGCGCCGCCGGTTGGGCGCCTGGGCGTCAGAGATGTTGGGTGGATTCATGGCCGTTCCCATGGCGTTTCTCCCGAGTGTTGTGCCAGCCGAAATAGAGATAGAGAGCGAACAGCGCCAGGGCCATGGCGAACCACTGCACCGCATAGGCCTGGTGTTTTTCCGGGCCCATGGCGACCACCGGCCATTCGGTCAGGTAGGCCCCTGGGCCCGACTCCAGGCGCAC
>NZ_VYKE01000148.1:0-12518 GCF_032424515.1 Pseudomonas sp. JV245A | reverse complement strand
CTGCTGGCCTTCTTCGGTTTCGGCCTGCTGCTGGCCTTCGCCCCCTGCTCGCTGCCGATGCTGCCGATTCTGGCCGGCATGGTGGTGGGCAGCGGCGCCAGCCCGCGCCGGGGCCTGGCCCTGGCCTCAAGCTATGTGCTGTGCATGGCCCTGGTGTATGCCGGCATGGGGGTAATCGCCGCCCTTTTGGGCAGCAACCTGCAAGCCTGGCTGCAACAACCCTGGGTCCTGGGCAGCTTCGCCGCGCTGTTCGTGCTGCTGTCGCTGCCGATGTTCGGCTTCTTCGAGCTGCAGATGCCGGCCCTGCTGCGCGACCGCCTGGAAGGCGCCAGCCGCCAGCGCCAGGGCGGCAGCCTGATTGGCTGCGGCATTCTCGGCGCGCTGTCGGCCCTGTTGGTGGGCCCGTGCATGACCGCGCCCCTGGCCGGCGGCCTGCTGTACATCGCCCAGACCGGCAACGCGCTGTTTGGCGGCCTGGCACTGTTCGCCCTGGGCCTTGGCATCGGCCTGCCGCTGTTGCTGCTGGTGACCCTGGGCAACCGCTTCCTGCCCAAGCCCGGCCCGTGGATGAACCTGCTCAAGGGTGTATTCGGCATCCTGTTCCTGGGCACCGCCATCTACATGCTGCGCCCGGTACTGAACCCCGGCCTGTGGATGGGGCTGTGGGGCGCCCTGGCTCTGGTGGTGGCCTACTGCGCCTGGCAGCAACGGGCGATTGCCGGCCGCTTGCTGCACCTGTTCGGTGCCGGCGCGCTGCTGTTCGCGGCCTGGGGCGGCATGCTGCTGGTGGGTGCCGCCGGTGGCGGCGACGACCTGTGGCGGCCGCTTAAGGTCTACAGCGGTGGCCCTGTGGCCAATAGCGTCACGGCCCATGATGCCTTCACCACGGTGAAGTCCCCCGCCGAGCTGCAAGGCGCCCTGGACAGCGCCCGGGCCCAGGGCCAGTGGGTGCTGCTGGACTACTACGCCGACTGGTGCGTGTCCTGCAAGATCATGGAGAAAACCGTGTTCGGCCAGCCTCAGGTGCTGGAGGCCCTGAAGGATGTGCGCCTGCTGCGCCTGGACGTGACCCTGGACAACGCCGACGGCCGCGAACTCCTGAGCCGCTACAAGGTGCCGGGGCCACCGAGCATGCTGTGGATCGGCCCGGACGGCAGTGAACGCCGCAGCCAGCGCATCACCGGCGAAGTGGATGCCAACGCCTTCCTGCAACGCTGGACCCAGACCCGGGAAGCCCGTTGATGCTGACCTTTACCATCGGCACCTTTGCCATCGCCCTCAACCACCTGCTGCTGATCAGTGCCCTGGCCTTGGCCACCCTGGTGGGCTGGCGCGTGGCCAAGCGCGGCGGTGACAACCCCGAATCCGTGCTGTTCAGCCTGTTCCTTTTGGGCATGCTCGCCGCCCGGGTCAGTTTCGTGCTCGCTTACTGGAAGCACTACCAGCACGACCTGTGGATGATCATCGACCTGCGCGACGGCGGCTTCCTGGCCTGGCCGGGGGTGATCGTCATGCTCCTGGCGGCCCTGGCCTGGGGCTGGAAACGCCCGGCGCTGCGCCGCCCATTGGGTGCCGGGGTGGCCAGCGGCCTGGCCTTCTGGCTGCTGGCCACCCTGGCCCTGACCCTCTACGACCAGGGCACGCGCCTGCCGGAAGTGGCCCTGCGCAACGCCGCCGGCGAAACCGTGCAACTCACCGACTACCAGGGTGGCCCGCTGGTGATCAACCTCTGGGCCACCTGGTGCCCACCGTGCCGGCGGGAGATGCCGGTGCTGGAGAGAGCCCAGCAGCAACGCCCGGACCTGACCTTCCTGTTCGTCAACCAGGCCGAAAGCATGCAAAGCGTCAGCACCTTCCTGGCCACCCAGGACCTGAACCTGAACAACGTGCTGTTCGACGGCAGTGGCCGCCTGGGCAAGGCCGTGGGCTCCATGGCCCTGCCGACTACGCTGTTCTATAGCGCCGATGGCCGCCTGCTGGGCAGCCACCTGGGGGAACTCTCGGAAGCCAGCCTGGCCCGGGCCCTGGAAAACTTCGACGGCGCCCACCCGATCTCGGTCGCCCCTTCAAGGAAACTGCCATGCCCTTCATCCGCCACTTGCTGAGCCTGTCTTTGGGCGCGGCGTTGCTCAACGCTCCGCTGCTACAGGCCGAGGAACTGCCTGCGCCCATCCGCAAGATCGAAGAAAAAGGTGCCAAGATCATCGGCAGCTTCGACGCCCCGGACGGCCTCAAGGGCTACGCCGCGCAGTACCAGAACCGCGGCATGACCCTGTACCTCACCCCTGACGGCAAGCACGTGCTGCTGGGCAACCTGTACGACGCCGACGGCAAAGACCTCAGCGCCGAACCCTTGCAGAAACTGGTCTACGCGCCGATGGCCAAGGAAGTCTGGGGCAACCTGGACAAGAGCAACTGGATCGCCGACGGCAAGGCCGATGCACCACGCATCGTCTACCTGTTCAGCGACCCCAACTGCCCCTACTGCAACATGTTCTGGGAACAGGCGCGGCCCTGGGTCAAGGCTGGCAAAGTGCAGTTGCGGCATATCATGGTGGGCATCATCCGCGAAGACAGCCCGGGCAAATCCGCCGCCCTGCTGGCCGCCAAGGACCCGCAGCAGGCCCTGCAGGATCACGAAAAGGCCGGCAAGGGCAGCGCCCTGAAACCCCTGGCCAGCATTCCCGCAGCGGTGCAGGCCAAGCTCGACGCCAACATGAAACTGATGGAAGAGCTGGAGCTGTCGGCGACCCCGGCGATCTTCTACCTCGACGACAAGGGCGAGTTGCAACAGCAGCAAGGCGCCCCGGCCCCGGGCAAACTGACCCAGATCCTCGGCCCGAAATAACCCCGCCCCCTCCCCCGTAGGAGCCGGCTTGCCGGCGAAGGCGTCCGTCAGGCGGGCGCCTGGCTTGCAGGCCTCTTCGTTGGCAAGCCAGCTCCTACGGCAAGAGAGTCAGGCTTCAGCCGTTGCGCTGTAAAAACGCCAACAAGGCCCGGGTCACGAACTCCGGGTTTTCCCGGCTGGAAATATGCCCCGCCTCGGGAATCAGTTGATAAGGGCAGCCAATGCGCTCAGCCATCTCAACAGTTTCCGCAGGCGGCCGCGGCTGGTCCTGATCACCACACAGCAGCAAGGTGTTCTGCCCATCCAGGCGCTCCAGCTGATCCAGCACATCCGCTCGGCTGAAAGTGATGCGCCCCATGGGAATCACGCTCTGGCGCAGGCGCTCGGCAGGCAGTGCCGCGAGGCTGGCACGAAAATCCTGGAACAGCGCCGACTGCCGATCGATCCCCGGACGGAAGAAGATCGGCACCACGATGTCCAGCAGCGGCTCGGCGATCAGGCCGCTGTCCTCGATCTGCTGGAACAGGGAAAAGTAATACTGCCGGGTCGGCGCAGGCTCGGCGCCCAGGTAAGTGTCCATCAGCACCAGGCCGTCGATACGCTGCGGCGCCGCCAGGGCCAGGCGCCCGCCCCACATGCCCCCCACCGACAAGCCCACCAGGGTTACGCGCTCGATCTGCAAATGGTCGAGCAAGGCCAGCATCTGCCGCGCCACATCATCCAGCGACGCGGTGCCCTCAGGCAGCGCCCCGGACTGGCCATGGCCCCACAGGTCCACCGCGATCACCCGATACTGCGCCGACAGCGCCTCGATCTGCGGCGCCCACATGCCGGTGTCCCACAAATAACTGCCGGCCAGGAACACCACCGGCCCCTGGCCCTGGTCGAGGTAGTGCAACGGTTGTCCATCGATGGTGGCGAAAGGCATGGGCTAGCTCCTGCAGGAAATGACGAAAAAGGTCCGACAGACTGTGCCGTGAAAAAAGCCCAGTCAATCGGACCCGTCCGACAAAACGTATCAGGAGATGCCCGGATTCAAGGCCCGCGCTGACCGTCGAGCAAGGCCTCCACCACGGCCCTGGCCATTTCCACGGAATGCACCATGGACCAGATCAGCCCGCGCTCCAGGCCGCTGCCCTGCTGGGTGATTTCATCGCAGACCTCTTCGGCGCATTTGAGCAGCAGCGCCACATGCACCAAGGCCTCTTCGGCGCTGACGCCTTCGCGCACGCTGAACAGCGAGTCGGGGGAAACGGGTTTGGCTTGGGTCGTGAGCTGGAACACCGCGGGGTCCAGCGGTTGCCGGGCCAGGGCCACGCGCAGGGTGGCGTTGGCGGCCTTGAGGGCGGGATCGCGATAGGACGTGGGTGGATCGGGGACGAGCTTTTTCATGGTGTAACTCCGATATGAACTCAAAGGAGCCGTCACCGTTCGCTTGCACACGAATAGGGTGGCAGCCGTACGCAGGTGTGCAAGACCGGGCATATCGGAACCCGGCAGACTCGAAAGTCTCCCACGCACGGCTGCCATAACGCAGAAACAACGGGCAAAAAACCCCGAACTGCTTTTGACAACGATGCGCCGACATGACCGGACTTGCACATCCGAGCCATCGATTGAGCGATGGCTCCGGAACCCTAGCCCGCCCACCAGGCGCATTCAAGCGGCCCGCAGTTTCTCGGATTTGCCTTACAAAAGAAAGCGAACCGCCTGACTATCAGACGTTGTTCCTCGACATTCGGAGCCACTACGTTCCAGGGCAGCAGGCGCCTTCACGGCCATCTGCTCCCCTGGCCCTGCGTTACCAGTCGTAGCTCATTTCCACCGAAGCCACCCGCTCCTGGCCGTAGTAGCAGCCGAAGTTGTAGTTGCAGTCGGAGACGTATTCCCGGTCAAACAGGTTCTGCACGTTGAGGCTGCTTTTCAGCCCGCGCAGGCTCGGGTCGAGCTTGCCCAGGTCATAGCTGACGGTGGTGTCGTACACCACATAGGCTGGTGTGCTGAAGGTGCTGCCCGAGTCCCCCGGCTTCCTGCCGGTGTAGCGCGCGCCCACGCCAAAGGTCAGGCCGCTGAGCGCCGCCTGGGTGAAGTGGTAGTCGACCCAGGCACTGGCCGAGACCGGCGCTTGGGCTTCATTACGGTTGCCCTTGGTGGAGTCATTGGCCTTGGTATAGAAGGAATCGATGTAGGTGGCGGCAGCCATCACATCGATGTTGTCCAGGCTGGACTTGATTTCCAGCTCGATGCCCCGGGAACGAATCTCGCCCTGCTGCGCGTTGTATTCGGGGTAGTCGATGTCGTTGGTCAGGGCGTTCTTCTGCTTCACCTGAAACACCGACGCGGTCATCAGCGTCTTGTCCACGGGCTGGTACTTCACCCCCACTTCATACTGCTCGCCCTCGGTCGGCTTGAAGGCCTTGGCACCGCGCTCCGGGGCGCTGGTGCCCACGGTCGGCAGGAAGGACTGGGAGTAGCTGACATAGGGCGCCAGACCGAAATCGGTCACGTAGGTCAGGCCCACCCGACCGGTGAACTTGTGGTCCCGCTGTTCAACGATGCTGCGGGCCAGCAGGTCCTTGTTTTCCACTTCGGCCCAGTCCTGGCGGCCGCCGAGGGTCAGTATCCATTGGTCAAGCTTGATCTGGTCCTGGACGTAGACGCCGGTCTGGCTGACGGTGTTGTCCCAGCGCGTGGTCAGTTCGGGGGTGACGCTGCTGGTGTCGTAGTTGTTCTTGCCGTACAGGTCTACCGGCAAGACCCCGTAGGCGTTGTAGCCGGTGTACTTGCGATTGAAATGGCGATAGTCCACGCCCGCCAGGGTGGTGTGCTCCAGGGCACCGGTGTTGAAGCGGTACTCCAGGTTGTTGTCCAGGGTGTAGGCTGTGTTGTGCTGCTGCCAGTCGAGCTTGGTGCGGGTAGCTCGAGTGTAGTCGGTCACACCGCCAGCATCGGTGACGAAGCCACGCAGGTAAAAGCCCTTGTAGCGGTCGCGCACGTCGATGTAGCGCGCGGTGGAACGGAATTTCAGGTCGTCGTTGAGGGCCTGGCTCAACTCGTAGCCAAGGATGTACTGGTCGCGCTTGTAGTCGTTGTAGCGCGAATCGCCATTGAAGAAATCGCGGTCGATCTTGCGCCCATCGGGGCCGCGTTCGAGGGTGCCGATTTTCGGCAACGCCTGGTAGTCGGCCAGCCCGTCGTCGCGCTGGATCTGCGCAAACAGCGTCAGGCGCGTGGCGTCGCTTGGGCTCCAGGTCAGGCTCGGCGCCAGCAGGGTGCGCTGGCTGTTGGTGTGAGCCACCTGTTCGTTGCCCTTTTTCGCCACGCCGATCAGGCGATAGGAGAACTCTCCCTGATCATCCAGTGGGCCGCTGCTGTCCAGGGCGCCATAGACCCGGTTGTAGCTGCCCAGGCCGAACTTGACCTGATGTTGCGGCGTACTGCTGGGGCGTTTGGACACTAGATTGACTAGGCCACCGGGCTGGTTCTGTCCATAGAGCACCGACGACGGCCCCTTGAGTACCTCGACGCGCTCCAGGGTGTAGGGATCGATTTGCGGCGCCCCGCCCAGGCTGCCGGCATAGGGCAGGTAGGCGCCGTCCAGGTACAGCGGGGTCGGGGCGAAACCGCGGCTGGTGATCTCGTCGGCAATGGTATTGCGGTCGGTGTAGCCGTTGACGCTCAGTCCCGGCGTGTAGCGCAGGACCTGGGTCAGGTTGCGCGCGCCCTGGGTCTGCACCTGATCGGCAGTGACCACGTTGATGGTCTGAGGAATTTCCAGGATCGGCGTATCGGTCTTGGTCGCGGTGGCGCTGCGAGTAGCCACGTAGCCATCCACTGGCCCCCAGGCCTGCTCCTGATCCTGGCCCTGAATATGGGTCGGCTGCAGTTGCAACGCCGACCCCGTGGGCAACAGGTACAGGCTCCAGGTGCCACTGGGGGTGGTGGTCAGGCCCAGGCCGCTGCCCACCAGGGCCTGCTGCACAGCCTGCTCGGGAGTCAGTTGGCCACTGACCCGACTGGCGCGCTTGCCGCTGAGCAACTGCGGGGCCACCGACAGCACCCGGCCGCTGTCCCGGGCGATGCGGCTCAAGGTCTCACCCAGGTCACCGGCGGGCAGATCGAACGCTCGGGTGGCCTGAGCCTGCTGCGGGTCGGTCGCGGCATGGGCGACAGTGGGCAGAGCGGCGTAACTCAGAACGACAGCCATCGCCAGCAAGCTGGGACGGAAAATAATCTGGGACATGGAAAGGGCTCGTTATTAGGTTGGCTTTCCATAACCAGGACACGGGAAAAACCGAACCCCCTCACTGTTCCTGGCTTTTTTAACAATCAGCGCAGCTCGATACGGGTCAGCCAGAAGCCATAGCGAGTCACCTGGATCGGCAGGGTTTCGCCGAGGGAGCGCAGCACCTGATCGCTGTCATCCAAGGGGAACACCCCATAGACCCGGACCCGCGCCGCTTCCGGGCTGATGCGCAACAGGCCGCTGCGGTAGGGCCGCAGCAGCTCGATCAATTCGCCCAGGGGCTCGTTGCGCACATCGATGCGGCCGTCGAGCCAGTCCACCCGGGTACGCAACGACGGTGCCTGACGCTCGATGCCTTGAGCGCCGAAAGCAAAGGCTTCACCGGCCTCGACCCGCTGCTGGCGCCCCTGGGCGGTGGTCAGCAGCACGCTGTGTTGCTGCACGGAAACCAGACTGCCGAGATCGTTGCGGCTGACCATGAAACGGGTGCCCAGGGCCTGCACCCGCCCCTCGCGGCTTTCGACGATAAACGGCCGCGCCGGGTCGGCGGCGACGTCGACCTGCACCGTGCCTTCACGCAGGACGATGCGCCGCTGCCCGGCATCGAAGCGGATATCCACGGCGCTGCGGGCGTTCAGGTGGAGCCGACTGCCATCGGCCAGGATCATGGACTGACGCTGGCCGGTGGCAGTATCCAGGTCGGCCAGCACCTGACCCAAGGGCAACACGCGGTTAACCAGCCCGGCAGCACCGCCTCCCAGCACCAGCAACGCCAGCCCGCCGCCCAGCACTTTGCGCCGCGCTGGCGAAGGCAGCGATCGCAAGGCCCGGCTGGCCGCCTGCAGTTGCTCGCTGCTCTGCAGTTGCTGCAAGGGCTGGCTGAGCACGGCGTTGACCCGCTGCCAGGCAGCGGCGTGTTCGCCGCTCTGCGCCAGCCAGTGGGCAAAGGCTTGCTGCACGGCATCTCCCTGGCTGCTGGATTCCAGCTTCAGCAACCAGTCCACGGCGGCGCGATTGGCCTGGTCGCTGGCGGTACGGCTCATGCGGCGCGCTCGCTGAGGCAATGCAGGAAGGCTCGCCGCAGGTCGCGCTCGACGGTCGCCAGAGAAACTCCCAGGCGCTCGGCGATCTGCGGCTGCGCCAGGCCTTCAAGGCGATGCAGGATAAAAGCATGACGCACCCGTTGCGGTAGACCTTCGAGCAGCCGGTCGATCAGTTCCAGCGCTTCGCGCACCAGCGCCAGCTCCTCTTCGGAGGGGCTGAAGGCCTGCGGCATCCGCGCCAGTTCCAGCAGGTACTGCTGCTCCAAGGCACGGCGCCGGAACAGGTTGCTCAACAAGCGCCTGGCCACCGTGGCGAGAAAGGCCCGCGGTTCGTTGAGATCGGCCAGTTGGCCGGCGGTCAGCGTGCGCACGAAGGTGTCCTGAGTCAGATCCGCGGCATCCTGCGGGCACTGCAATCGGCGATACAGCCAGGCACGCAACCAGCGGTAATTCTCGCTATAGAGGTTGGCAACTATGGCTTTGGTGTCTACGGGACTGTGCATCGAGACCGGCACGCTAATGGTAATTGTTATCATTATCCAGTTTGCCGGTCATGAAAATCAACGTTCGTCGTTGCAAATCCCCCAGCGCCGCGGCAAATCCGGGGGTGGCGATCAGCGGTACTCTTCCGGCGCTTCGCGTTCGAGGATTTCCTCCAGGTCGCTCAGGTCACCGCGTTCCTTGAGGATGCCGCTGACCTGGTCGATCCACGCCTGCTCCGAGGCAATCCCCGCCCAGGACTGGCTGCCGAAGCCGTGATACGGCCGGTCGTCGAAGGTGCTGATCAGCAACTGGTTGAAGCGCCCGGTGTCCAGTTTTTTGCGCTGGATTTGCACTTGCAGCGCCCCCAGCACCTTCTGCTGCTCTTGCGGGTTGGGGCGATAGCGGTAGAGCCGCGGCGAGCTGAGCACCAGAAACTCCGGCGGCAGGTTTTCATCGATGGCCGCCTGCAGGCGGTAATGGCCATCGAGAATCAGATAGCAGCTCAGACCGGTGACATACCACAGCAGGATCGGCGGCAAGCTGCCTTCGCGGGCTTTTTTGCGCCACCACTTCAAGCGCCCGGAATGCGGGTCCACGGCATGCAGGCCGACTACTGCGCCACCGTACTCCCCCAACCCGACCCAGCGCGCCGTACCGGCCTGTTGGTTGTCGAGGATGTTGCGACCATAGATCGCCCACTGCGGCATATGGCTCAGGGCATCTTCACCGCCCTTGAAGTACCAGGCTTCGGTGCCGCTGAGCAGCGGCCGCATCGGTTTCTGCGATGCCGGGCGCAGGGCCCGCACCAGCCAGTAGCCGGGGTAAAAGAAGTCCGGCTGGTGCTGCATCAGTTGCTCGACGAAGAAGCGGCTCCAGGCCTTGAGGCGCAGCGCCGGGTCGAGGCGCGCCTGTTGTTCCACCTGAGGCGAGTCGATGGGGCCCACCAGGGTTTGCGGCAGTTGCTCCGGCAGGTGATTGCGCACCAGCCATACGCCATACAGGCAGCGGGACATGGTGCCCCAGAGCAGGGTCTGGTCGCCGAGCACCAACTGCATACGGCTGTTGTTGCCACTGAGCAGGCACAGGTTGGGCTTGCCACTGGCCGGGCGTTTGACGTCCACGCCGAGGCCGTTCCAGTGGCCGGCCAAATCCTCGATATCACGCCAGAAAATCTGTTCCACGATTGTCCCTAATCCTTGATCAATGACCGGCCCTGCGGCGGGCAGGCGCGACTATAGCAGAGGGCTGGAGGGCGCATTCGCCTGTAGGAGCTGGCTTGCCAGCGAAGGCGGCCAGCGCCTTACCCATGGCGGCCAATGACCGCGTCTACTTCGTCTGCCAACCCTTGCCCGCCCAGGCACTGACGCACCTCGTCGCACCACTGCGACTCCGGCTCATTGCCGGCCCAGGCCGGGGTAGCGCTGCGGTACTGCGGCCGGTCATCGAAGGCCTGGATCAGCACCCGGTTGAGGTTCTCGGTGCTCAGGGCCGGGTTGCGCGGCACCGCGTCGCCGCGCTTGCGCAGTGAATCCATGATCCGTTGCTGATGCTCCAGGCTCGGTGCGAAGCCGCGCTCGCGGGTGGCGCTGAGGACGATGAATGATGGCGCGAGGTTTTCCGCGATGGCCGCCTGCAAACGGTAATGGCCGTCGATCACCACGTAGGACGCCAACCCGCCGACGTACCACAGCAGGATCGGCGCCAGGCTGCCTTCGCGGGCCTTCTTGCGCCACCACTTCAGGCGCCCGGCCTCAGGGTCGACACGGTGCAGGCCGATGAGCTTGCCGCCGCCATGCCACCAGTCGATCCACTCCAGGGTCTGGGGTTGCAGGTTGTCGAGAAAATCCTCGCCGTACAGGTGCCAGTTGGGCACATGGGTCAAAGGGTCGATCACCGAGGTGAAGCGCCAGTGGTCCAGGCCGCTCGCGGTGCTGGAGGGCTCCGGCAGCAGGCCCTGGGCCAGCCAGAAACCGGGGGTGAGGAAGTGCCGGGCGCTTTCACTGAGACGGCTGACGAAATAGCGGCTCCAGGCCTTGATCCGCAGCTCGGGCGCCAGGGCGGCGTGCTGCTCCACGGTGGGTGAGTCGATGGGTGCCAGCAGCCGGCATTCGGCGCCGTCCGCCAGCGGGTTGCGCACCAGCCAGACGCCGCCGTGGTCCCGGGCCAGGGTGGCCCAGAACAACGGCATGTCGTGGTGCATCAGCTTGATCCGGGCATTGGCGCCGGTGCGCAAGTACAACGGCGGTCTGTTCGTGGGGCCCGGTTCGACCTCGACACCGAGGCCGCTCCAGTTGCCCAGGGAATCTTCGATGTCGCGCCAGTAAAGCTGTTCTGCCATGGTTCCGGTCCTTGAATGAAAACGCCCGGCGCAGGTGCTTGGACCTGGGCCGGGCGCGATCATAGCAGAGGACCTGCGGGCCTCTTCGCCCGTAGGAGCTGGCTTGCCAGCGAAGGCGTCGGCCAGGACGATGCAAGGCTTGCGGGCCTCTTCGCCGGCAAGCCGGCTCCTACGCCAAATGTCGGTCCTCCTGCTGCGCGAACAACGCCCCACCGCTCATCCGTCGATCACAGCCCCTCCAGCTCGGCCATCAGGTCGCTCAGCCGATCCACTTTCTCCTCGCTGATTTCATTGGCCCCCAGGCCATCGATGTAGGCGGCCAGCTCCTGCACCGTGCTGCATTCGAACATGGCCCGCAGCGGCACGTTGCGTTGCAGGGTTTTCTGCACCCGTGAGGCGATCTGGGTCGCCAGCAGGGAATGCCCGCCCAACTCGAAGAAGTTGTCGCGCACGCCCACCCGTTCGACCTTGAGCACCTCGGCCCAGATATCGGCCAGGGTTTGCTCCAGTTCATTGCCCGGCGCTTGATAGTCCTGGCTCTGCAGCTGGCCGATCTCCAGGGCCGGCAGGGCCTTGCGATCGAGCTTGCCGTTGGCGTTGAGCGGCAGGCGCTCCAGCCACAGCCAGTGCAGCGGCACCATGTATTCCGGCAGTTCGGCACGCAGCCGCGGTTTGATCCGCTCCAGGCGTTCGCTCGGGCTCAGGCTTGAGTCACCGGCGACCAGATACCCCACCAGATGCTTGCCGTTGACCCCTTCCTGCACCCCCACGGCGGCATCGCGCAATTCCGGCTGTTCATGCAGGCGCGCTTCGATCTCGCCCAGCTCGATGCGATAGCCGCGGATCTTCACCTGATGGTCGATCCGGCCGACGTATTCCAGTACGCCGTCGCTGCGCCGGCGTGCCAGGTCGCCGGTGCGGTACAGGCGTTCGCCCGCTGCACCGAACGGATGGGGCACGAAGGCCAGCGCGGTACGCAACGGGTCGCTGACGTAGCCACGGCCAACACCGGTGCCGGCCACGCACAACTCGCCGACGGCGCCCAGGGGCACCAACTCCAGGGCTTCGTCCATCAGGTACAGCCGGTTGTTGTCGGTGGGCGTACCGATGGGCAGGTAGGCGCCCCGGGTCGAGGCCATATCGACACGGAAGAAGGCCACGTCATCGGAGCACTCCGCCGGGCCGTAGGCGTTGACCAGGCCGATCTGTGGATAACGCAGCAGCCACTGGTGCGCCAGCTCGGGCGGCATGGCCTCGCCGGTGGGCAGCATCCAGCGCAGGCCATCGAGGGCGATGGCGTCCTGGGCGAGCATGCCCTGGATCAGCGACGGCACGCTCTCCAGCACCGTGATGCCCTGCTCCTGGACGTGAGCCAACAGGCCCTGGGGATCGTGGGCGATGGTGTTGGGCACGATGTCGACCCGGGCACCGAACAGCGGTGCGGCAAGGAACTGCCAGACCGAAATGTCGAAGCTCTGGGACGCGGTCTGGGCGATCACGTCGGCTTCGCTTAAGTGCAGGTACGGCACCTTGCTCAGCTGGTTGTTGAGCATGCCGCGC
>NZ_VYKE01000147.1:0-12725 GCF_032424515.1 Pseudomonas sp. JV245A | reverse complement strand
CCAGCGGCCGCAGGCGCAGTCCCTGGGCTACACCGTGGTGGACGCCAGTACCGTGGTCGCCACCCACTTGAACCAGATTCTGTACAAGCACTCCAGCGAACTGATCGGCCACGAAGAGGTCCAGCAGTTGCTGCAAGTGTTGTCCAAGAGTTCGCCGAAGCTGGCCGAGGAATTGGTGCCGGGCGTGCTGTCGCTGTCGCAGTTGCTCAAGGTCCTGCAAGCGCTGCTGGCCGAGCAGGTGCCGGTACGCGACATCCGCAGCATTGCCGAAGCCATCGCCAACAATGCCGCCAAGAGTCAAGATACTGCCGCTTTGGTTGCCGCGGTACGCGTCGGATTGTCTCGTGCCATCGTCCAAAGCATTGTAGGCACTGAGTCTGAGCTGCCTGTGATCACCTTGGAGCCAAGGTTGGAACAAATTTTGCTCAGCAGTCTGCAGAAGGCAGGACAAGGCCAGGAAGAAGGCGTTCTGCTGGAGCCAAGCATGGCAGAGAAGCTGCAGCGTTCGCTGATCGATGCGGCGCAGCGTCAAGAGATGCAAGGTCAACCGGTGATTCTGTTGGTAGCGGGGCCGGTCCGCGCCATGCTCTCGCGGTTCGGCCGTCTCGCCGTCCCGGGTTTGCATGTGCTGGCGTACCAGGAAATTCCGGACAACAAGCAAGTGACCATCGTTGCGACAGTAGGGCCCAACGGCTGAGGTAGTGGGTTATGCAAGTTAAGCGTTTTTTCGCCGCCGATATGCGTCAGGCCATGAAACTGGTTCGTGATGAGTTGGGCGCTGAAGCCGCCATCATCGGCAACCGGCGGATCGCCGGCGGTGTCGAGCTGACGGCTGCGCTGGATTACAAGTTGTCGGCCTTGTCGCCACGGGTTCCGAACATGGAACTCGAGGACGAGCTGCGCAAGACCCAGTCGCGGATTGTCACCGCCCAGGCCGAACTAAGCCTGCGGGGCGAGGGCGACAGTGCCTCGATCACCAATCGCCAGCTGTTCGCCGGCCTGCCGTTGACCGCGGCCGAGCCCCTGATCGAGCCGACCCTGACCGAGCGTCCGCGCCCGGCGCCGGCTCCTGCAGCGCCACCTGCCGATACGCGGGCGCTGGACTCGATGCGTTTCGAGCTCAACGGTCTGCGCGAACTGCTGGAAGTGCAGCTCGGCTCCCTGGCCTGGAGCCAATTGCAGGGCAGCCGTCCGGAGCAGGCCAACCTCTGGCGTCGCCTGCAGCGCATCGGCCTGTCGGGCCCGCTGGCCCGCGACCTGCTGGCACTGATTACCGAAATCAACGAACCCCGTCAGGCCTGGCGCATGTTGCTGGCGCACCTGGCGCGAATGATCCAGACCCCGGAAGTCGAGCCTCTGGAAGAGGGCGGCGTGATCGCCATGGTCGGCCCGGCCGGCATGGGCAAGACCACCACCCTGGCCAAGCTGGCGGCGCGCTACGTGCTCAAGTACGGGGCGCAGAACATTGCCCTGGTGAGCATGGACAGCTACCGCATCGGCGCCCAGGAGCAGCTCAAGACCCTGGGGCGCATCCTCAATGTGTCGGTGACCCATGTGGACCCGGGCCAGTCCCTGGCTCAGGCACTGGATCCGCTGCTGCGCAAGCGCGTGGTGCTGATCGATACCGCCGGCCTGCAGGCCAGCGATCCGGCGTTGCGCATGCAACTGGAGAGCCTGGCCGGTCGTGGCATTCGTGCGAAGAACTATCTGGTACTGGCTACCACCAGCCAGAAACAGGTGCTGACCGCCGCCTACCACAGCTACAAACGCTGCGGCCTGGCCGGTTGCATCCTGACTAAACTTGATGAAACAGCCAGTCTTGGCGAAGTGCTGAGCCTGGCCATCAGTCATGAACTGCCGGTTGCCTATCTCACTGATGGTCCGCGGATTCCTGACGATCTGCACCTGCCTCGCCGGCATCAGCTGGTGAGTCGCGCGGTAAGCGTACAGATGCAGGAAGAACCCAGCGAGGAAGCCATGGCCGACATGTTCGCTGACCTTTACCACAGCCCGTCCAAACGGGTTGGCTGAGGTAATCATGAATAGATTGCAGTGTATCTACATCGATGGTCTGCCATGCATTGTTCCAATGGTGAACGCGCAGCCAGTTATGTGGCCCCGTCTAAGTAAGACAAGGTAAAGAAAGAACATGGGCAGCATGCATCCCGTACAGGTGATTGCGGTGACCGGCGGCAAAGGTGGCGTCGGCAAGACTAATGTGTCAGTGAACTTGTCCCTGGCTCTGGCTGAGCTTGGCCGGCGGGTCTTGCTGCTGGATGCCGACCTGGGACTGGCCAATGTCGATGTCCTGCTGGGCCTGACTCCGAAACATACCCTGGCCGACGTCATCGAGGGTCGTTGCGAACTGCGCGATGTGCTGCTCCAGGGCCCTGGAGGCATCCGCATCGTACCGGCCGCCTCGGGCACCCAGAGCATGGTGCACCTGAGCCCCGCGCAGCACGCTGGCCTGATCCAGGCCTTCAGCGATATCGGCGACAATCTTGATGTGCTGGTGATCGACACCGCTGCGGGTATTGGTGACTCGGTAGTCAGCTTTGTCCGCGCGGCCCAGGAAGTACTGCTGGTGGTGTGCGACGAGCCGACCTCGATCACGGACGCCTACGCGCTGATCAAGCTGCTCAACCGCGACTACGGCATGAACCGTTTCCGGGTCCTGGCCAACATGGCTCAGAGCCCTCAGGAAGGTCGCAACCTGTTTGCAAAATTGACCAAGGTCACGGATCGCTTCCTGGACGTGGCCTTACAATACGTCGGCGCAGTTCCCTACGACGAAAGCGTACGCAAGGCCGTGCAAAAGCAGCGTGCGGTCTATGAAGCCTTTCCTCGTTCGAAGTGTGCATTGGCGTTCAAGGCCATCGCGCAAAAAGTCGATACCTGGCCGTTGCCGGCGAACCCACGCGGGCATCTGGAGTTTTTTGTCGAGCGGCTAGTGCATCAAACAGCGGGACCGGTGCTATGACTGCCAGTGGCTACAACCTCTACAAGAAGTCGGCGCGTGACAGCCAGTACGAATTGATCGAGCGCTACGCGCCTCTGGTCAAGCGTATTGCCTATCACCTGCTGGCGCGGTTGCCGGCCAGTGTTCAGGTAGAAGACCTGATTCAGGCCGGGATGATCGGTTTGCTCGAAGTGTCGACCAAATACGACGCGAGCAAGGGGGCGAGTTTCGAAACCTACGCGGGTATCCGTATCCGTGGGGCGATGCTCGACGAGGTTCGTAAAGGCGACTGGGCACCGCGTTCGGTGCACCGTAATACGCGCATGGTCAGTGATGCGATTCGCGCAATTGAAGCTAAAACCGGTCGTGACGCTAAAGATCATGAAGTTGCGGCCGAACTTCAATTGAGTCTCGACGATTATTACGGGATTTTGAACGACACCTTGGGCAGCCGCCTGTTCAGTTTCGACGACCTGTTGCAGGACGGCGAGCATGAAGGGCTGCATGAGGATGGCGCCAGTGCTCATCTCGAGCCGTCACGGGACCTGGAGGATGAACGCTTCCAGGCCGCGTTGGCGGATGCGATTGCCAATTTGCCGGAGCGCGAGCGACTGGTGTTGGCGCTGTACTACGACGAAGAGCTGAACCTCAAGGAAATCGGTGAGGTCCTGGGGGTCAGCGAATCGCGGGTCAGCCAGTTACACAGCCAGTGCGCAGCCCGTTTGCGGGGGCGTTTGGGGGAGTGGCGAGCGCGCTGACAGGCAGTGTGGGGACACTGCGTTCAGGACCGGTGAAGCAAGCGCTGCACCGGTCTTGCAGTATGTGCTCCATGCAGTCGTTGTGTGTTATGCCGGATTGATTGAATGGCGCGTTCAGGTGCTGGATGCGTTTAAGACTGCTTGGAGGTCGAATTGGACAAGAACATGAAAATCCTCATCGTTGATGACTTTTCAACGATGCGGCGGATCATTAAGAACCTGTTGCGTGATCTGGGATTCACCAACACGGTCGAGGCCGACGATGGCACTACCGCCATTCCGGTACTCAACAGCGGGAGCATCGACTTTCTGGTAACGGACTGGAACATGCCGGGCATGACCGGTATCGACCTGCTGCGCCACGTGCGCGCCGATGAAAAACTCAAGCACCTGCCGGTATTGATGGTGACTGCTGAAGCCAAGCGCGAGCAGATCATCGAAGCTGCCCAGGCCGGCGTAAACGGCTATGTCGTCAAACCATTCACGGCTCAGGCGTTGAAAGAGAAGATCGAAAAAATCTTCGAACGCATCGGTTGAGACGCGTAGCCATTCCGCCACGGGGGAGCTATGGAGCATAACGAATCTTCACTGGGCGACTTTGAGTCGACCCTGAAAAAACATGCGCTGGAACTGGTCGAGAGCCTTGAAAAGGGCCGGTTCGGCGAAGCGGTGCAATTGATCCATGAGCTCAATCAGACCCGTGACCGCGGCCTGTACCAGGAAGTGGGCAAGCTCACCCGCGAGCTGCATAGCGCGATCGTCAATTTCCAGATTGACCCGCACATGCCGCAAGCCGAGGAAGTTTCACAGATCACGGATGCCACTGAGCGCCTGTCCTATGTGGTCCGGCTGACGGAAGCCGCAGCCAACCGCACCATGGACCTGGTGGAGAGCAGCACCCCGCTGGTCAACGGCCTGAGCACTGAAGCCCAGGCCTTGAGCGCAGACTGGGGGCGCTTCATGCGGCGCGAGGTCGGCGCTGAAGAGTTTCGCGAGCTGGCGCGCCGGGTCGACAGTTTCCTGACGCGCAGCGAACAGGAAACCCGTACCGTTTCCGGCCACCTCAACGACATTCTGCTGGCGCAGGATTACCAGGACCTGACCGGTCAGGTGATCAAGCGTGTGACCCAGTTGGTCACGGAAGTCGAAAGCAATCTGCTCAAACTCGTCTTGATGGCCAGCCAGGTCGATCGTTTCGCCGGTATCGAACATGACCGTGAATCGATCCTCGCTGAAAAAGATCCGCAAAAACATCTCGCCAAGGGTGAAGGTCCGCAGATTCATGCCGATAAACGGGAAGACGTTATGTCCGGTCAGGACGATGTAGACGATTTGCTTTCCAGCCTTGGATTCTAGGAGCACCCATTAATGAGCTTCGGCGCCGATGAAGAGATCCTTCAGGATTTCCTGGTTGAGGCCGGCGAGATTCTAGAGCAACTGTCCGAACAACTGGTCGAGCTGGAAAGCCGGCCGGATGATGCGGATTTGCTCAATGCAATTTTTCGCGGTTTTCACACTGTTAAAGGGGGCGCCGGCTTCCTCCAGCTCAATGAGCTGGTGGAGTGCTGCCACATCGCCGAGAACGTCTTCGACATCCTGCGCAAGGGTGAGCGGCGAGTCGACTCGGAACTGATGGACGTGGTGCTTGAGGCTCTGGACGCGGTGAACGGCATGTTCAGCCAGGTCCGTGAGCGCACCGAAATCACCGCTGCCACACCGGAGTTGCTGGCGGCCCTGGCGCGCCTGGCCGAACCTGCCGGTGCCGAGCCTGCAGCACCTGCTGTGGAAGAGGTGGTTGAGCCGGTTGCCGAGCCTGTGGCTGAAGAAAGCCCGGCAGGGGACATCACCGATAACGAATTCGAGCTGTTGCTCGACTCGCTGAATGCCGCCAAGGCCGAAGCCGAAGCAGCGCCTGCCGCCGCACCTGCGGCCCAGGGCGAGCCGGCCAGCGATGAAATCACCGACGCGGAGTTCGAATCCCTGCTCGATCAGTTGCACGGCAAGGGCCAGTTCGCCCCGGATGCCGTGGCACCGGCCGCGGCCAGTGCCACCAGTGGTGCGGCTGGCGCAGGTGATGAGATCACCGACGATGAATTCGAAGCATTGCTGGACCAGTTGCATGGCAAGGGCAACTTCGCCGTGGAGGCCCTGGATTCGGCCGTGGCGGCGGCGCCTGCCGCTCCTGCCGCAGCCGCACCAAGCGCAGCCGCAGCCGGCAGCGACCTGATCACCGATCACGAATTTGAATCCCTGCTGGATGAGTTGCACGGCAAGGGCAAATTCTCCGAAACCCCGGGTGCGGCCAAGCCAGCCGCGGCTTCTGCGGCTCCGGCTGCGGCGGCCACTGCTGCCGTCGCCAAGCCGGCGGCGAAGAAGCCCGAGCCCAAGGCCGAGGCGCCGAAAGCTGCCGCTGCTCCTGCTGCGGCCCCGGCCCCGGCTCGCGCCGCCGCTGCGGCCCCGCCGGCGGAAAAGCCTGCCAGCGAAGCGGAAACCACGGTGCGTGTCGATACCGCGCGCCTGGACGAAATCATGAACATGGTGGGCGAGCTGGTGCTGGTGCGTAACCGCCTGGTGCGCCTGGGCCTCAACAGCGGTGACGAAGCCATGTCCAAGGCCGTGTCGAACCTCGACGTGGTGACTGCCGACCTGCAGACCGCGGTGATGAAGACCCGCATGCAGCCGATCAAGAAGGTCTTCGGGCGCTTCCCGCGCCTGGTTCGCGACCTGGCCCGGCAGCTCAAGAAAGAGATCAACCTGGAGCTGGTGGGGGAAGAAACCGACCTCGACAAGAACCTGGTAGAAGCCCTGGCCGACCCGCTGGTGCACTTGGTGCGCAACGCGGTGGACCACGGCATCGAATCGCCGGAAGAGCGCGAAGCCTCGGGCAAGTCCCGTGGCGGCAAGGTGGTACTGGCGGCGGAACAGGAAGGCGACCACATCCTGCTGTCGATCTCCGATGACGGCAAGGGCATGGACCCGAACGTGTTGCGCGCCATCGCCGTCAAGCGCGGCGTGATGGACAAGGACGCCGCCGACCGCCTGAGCGATACCGAGTGCTACAACCTGATCTTTGCCCCGGGCTTCTCCACCAAGACCGAGATTTCCGATGTGTCCGGTCGCGGTGTGGGCATGGACGTGGTGAAGACCAAGATTTCCCAGCTCAATGGTTCGATCAACATCTATTCGACCAAGGGCCAGGGCTCGAAGATCGTCATCAAGGTGCCATTGACCCTGGCGATCATGCCGACCCTGATGGTCATGCTCGGCAACCAGGCATTCGCTTTCCCGCTGGTCAACGTCAACGAGATCTTCCACCTCGACCTGTCGCGCACCAACGTGGTGGACGGCCAGGAAGTGGTGATCGTGCGCGACAAGGCGTTGCCCCTGTTCTACCTCAAACGCTGGCTGGTCAGTTCCGCCGCTCATGAAGAGCAGCGCGAGGGCCACGTAGTGATCCTTTCGGTGGGTACCCAGCGGATCGGCTTCGTCGTCGATCAACTGGTGGGCCAGGAAGAAGTGGTCATCAAGCCCTTGGGCAAAATGCTTCAGGGAACCCCGGGCATGTCCGGCGCCACCATTACCGGTGACGGCCGCATTGCTCTGATCCTCGATGTTCCGAGCATGCTCAAGCGTTACGCCGCACGGCGTATTTGATTCGGCGGGGAGGGGCGGTTGGCCTCGCCCCACCTAACGGAGTGTTTATGGCAGTCAAAGTCCTGGTGGTGGACGATTCGGGTTTTTTCCGCCGCCGCGTCTCGGAAATTCTTTCAGCGGATTCGAATATCCAGGTCGTCGGCACGGCGACCAATGGTAAAGAGGCGATCGATCAGGCCCTGGCGCTCAAGCCGGACGTGATCACCATGGACTACGAGATGCCGATGATGGATGGCATCACCGCAGTGCGGCACATCATGCAGCGCTGCCCGACGCCGGTCCTGATGTTCTCCTCCCTGACCCACGAAGGCGCCCGAGTGACCCTCGATGCGCTGGATGCCGGGGCGGTGGACTTTCTGCCGAAGAACTTCGAGGACATCTCGCGCAATCCCGAGAAGGTCAAGCAGTTGCTGTGCGAGAAGGTCCACAGTATCTCGCGCAGCAATCGGCGCTTCAGCAGCTACAGTGCTCCGGCACCGCAGCCGGCGAGTGCGCCGGCACCTGCTCCTTCGAGCTTCGCCAGTTCGCGCTCGCCAGCTCCCGCACCGGCTCCGGCCCGCGCAGCGGCGCCGGCGGCCAGTGCGAATTCGCCGGCACCCAAGCGCAAGGCCTACAAGCTGGTGGCCATTGGTACGTCCACAGGCGGCCCGGTGGCGCTGCAGCGGGTCCTGACCCAGCTGCCGGCCAACTTCCCGGCACCTATCGTGCTGATCCAGCATATGCCGGCGGCCTTCACCAAGGCCTTTGCCGAGCGTCTGGACAAGCTCTGCCGCATCAGCGTCAAGGAAGCCGAGGATGGCGACATCCTGCGTCCGGGCCTGGCGCTGCTGGCGCCTGGCGGCAAGCAGATGATGGTCGACGGTCGTGGTGCGGTGAAGATTCTCCCGGGCGATGAGCGCTTGAACTACAAGCCGTGCGTGGATATCACCTTCGGCTCTGCGGCCAAGTCCTACAGCGACAAAGTTCTGGCGGTGGTGCTCACCGGCATGGGCGCCGACGGTCGTGAAGGCGCGCGTCTGCTCAAACAGGGCGGCAGTGCGGTATGGGCCCAGGACGAGGCCAGCTGTGTGATCTATGGCATGCCAATGGCCATCGTCAAGGCCAACCTGGCGGATGCGGTGTACAGCCTGGACGACATCGGCCGACACCTGGTCGAGGCCTGTCTCTGATGGATGTGCTCAGCCTTATCGGGATCATCATGGCGTTTGTCGCCATCATCGGTGGCAACTACCTGGAGGGGGGGCACCTGTCGGCCCTGGCCAACGGTCCGGCGGCACTGATCGTGCTCGGCGGGACCATCGGCGCGGCACTGCTGCAGTCGCCGCTGAGCGCCTTCAAACGGGCCATGCAGATCCTTGCCTGGATCCTGTTCCCGCCCCGGGTCGATCTGCCGGGCGGCATCGACCGGGTGGTCAACTGGAGCCTCACCGCGCGCAAGGAAGGCCTGCTGGGCCTGGAAGGCGTGGCGGATGCCGAGCCTGACAGTTATGCGCGCAAGGGCTTGCAGTTGCTGGTGGACGGTGCCGAACCCGAAGCCATCCGCAGCATTCTCGAAGTGGATTTCTATACCCAGGAAAGTCGTGATATCGAGGCCGCCAAGGTGTTCGAGAGCATGGGCGGCTATGCGCCGACCATCGGCATCATCGGCGCGGTAATGGGGCTGATCCACGTGATGGGCAACCTGGCCGATCCATCCCAGCTGGGTAGCGGCATCGCCGTGGCCTTCGTCGCCACTATCTATGGGGTGGCCAGTGCCAACCTGGTGCTGCTGCCGATCGCCGCCAAGCTGAAATCCGTTGCCTTGCGCCAGTCGCGTTACCGGGAAATGCTCCTCGAAGGCATCCTGTCGATCGCCGAAGGCGAAAACCCCCGCTCCATCGAGCTGAAGCTGCAAGGCTTCATGGACTGATTATGGCCCGTCGTCGCCAGCAAGAAGAACACGTCAACCATGAGCGCTGGTTGGTTTCCTACGCCGACTTCATTACCTTGCTGTTCGCGTTTTTCGTGGTCATGTACTCGATTTCCTCGATCAACGAGGGCAAGTACAAGGTCATTTCCGAAGCCTTGATCGGGGTCTTCACCGACTCCGATCGTAGCCTCAAGCCGATTCCCATCGGCGACGAGCGTCCCAAGACCGTGACCCCGGCCAAGCCCCTGGTCAAGGACAGTGACCAGACCGACGCCGGCATCGCCGGGGCCAGTGACCCGCTGAAAAGCATCGCCGATGACATCAGCGCAGCCTTTGGCGACCTGATCAGCTCCAACCAGATGACCGTGCGCGGCAATGAACTGTGGGTGGAGATCGAACTCAACTCCAGCCTGCTGTTCGGCAGTGGCGATGCCATGCCCAGCGACCAGGCGTTCACCATCATCGACAAGGTGGCGAAGATCCTCAAACCCTTCGACAACCCGATCCATGTCGAGGGCTTCACCGACAACCTGCCGATCCAGACCGCGCAGTACCCGACCAACTGGGAACTGTCCTCGGCCCGTTCGGCGAGCATCGTGCGCATGCTGGCGATGCAGGGGGTGAACCCGGCGCGCATGGCCTCGGTGGGCTACGGTGAGTTCCAGCCAGTGGCCAACAACGCCACCGCCGAAGGCCGGGCGCGCAATCGCCGGGTGGTGCTGGTGGTGTCGCGCAACCTGGATGTGCGCCGCAGCCTGACCGGTACCGGCACCGCCCATGCAACACCGGATGCGGCACTCAAGCGTGCTGGCACACAAACTGCACCAACCCCGGTCAAAACGCCGGTACAGGGAAGCGCCGTCAATTCTCCGTCACCTGCTTTATAACTTAGCGCTATGTCTCGCCCCGCTGTGGCCGGGCGGGAGGAACCAACCGAATGAGAGTCTGGGCAGTTGCCAATCAAAAGGGTGGTGTCGGTAAAACCACCAGTTCCATCGCTTTAGCCGGCTTGCTGGCCGAGGCGGGCAAGCGTGTGGTCGTGGTCGATCTCGACCCCCACGGCTCCATGACCAGCTACTTCGGCTATGACCCGGACAGCCTGGAGCACAGCAGCTACGACCTGTTCCTGCACAAGGGCAATGTGCCCCAGGACCTGCCGGGCCAGTTGTTGCTGGGCACCAGCCACGAGCGTATTTCGCTGTTGCCGTCCAGCACCGCGCTGGCCACCCTGGAGCGCCAGTCGCCGGGGCAGAGCGGCCTGGGCCTGGTGATCGCCAAGAGCCTGGCGCAGCTGTGGCAGGATTTCGACTATGCGGTGATCGACAGCCCCCCGTTGCTCGGGGTGCTGATGGTCAACGCCCTGGCGGCCAGCCAGCAGTTGGTGATCCCGGTGCAGACCGAGCACCTGGCGGTCAAGGGCCTGGAGCGCATGGTCAATACCCTGGCCATGGTCAATCGCTCGCGCAAGCAACCCTTGCCGTTCACTATCGTGCCGACCCTGTTCGACCGCCGTACCCAGGCCTCCCTGGGCACCCTGCGGGTACTGCGGGACAAGTTTCCCGAGGAGATCTGGCAAGGCTACATTCCGGTGGATACCCGCCTGCGCGACGCCAGCCGGGCCGGGGTCACCCCTTCGCAATTCGATGGCAAGAGCCGCGGCGTACTGGCCTACAAGGCCTTGCTCAAGCACTTGCTGGCCCAGCAGCTCGTGGCGCAGGTGGCTTGACGTGAAGCGTTATTCAAGTCGCCACGCCGCCCGGCCGATAACCCCTACAGGTCACTGTATCGGGGTTTTAGCGTGGGCATCCTCATGAACCGTCCTCTGGATGTAAAGAGCCGGCCGCAGTTGGCGCTGCAGTCGTACCTGGACGCTTTGCTGCAGGACGCCACCGACGAGGAGTTGCTGCCAGAGCCGCCGATCCCGGTGCCCGCCCCGGTAGTGGTCGAAGCCTCCAGTGAAGTGCTGGATGAATTCCAGGCCGCGGTACTGGAAGAGCAGGCCCGTGACGCCGAGCTCCAGCAGAACTGGGCGCCTGCGGTTGCTGCGCCAGAGCCCGTTGCCACCCCGGTGCTGGAAGCGCCGGAGCCCATGCCAAGCACCCTCTCGCCCGTGGTGCCGATGCTCCAGGCCCTGGTGCCGCCCGTGGTGGAAGTGCACTTGCCGCCGAGCAATACGCCGCCTCCGGTCACCGGCAGCGATCGTCCCGCCTGGGCGGCAGAGCCGTTCGAGTGCCTGTTGTTCGATGTCGCGGGCCTGACCCTGGCGGTGCCCCTGGTGTGCCTGGGCTCGATCTATTCCCTGGCCGGGCAGGAGCTGACGCCGCTGTTCGGCCAGCCGGAATGGTTCCTCGGTATCCTGCCGAGCCAGGCTGGCAACCTGAAGGTGCTGGATACCGCACGCTGGGTCATGCCGGATCGCTACCGCGACGATTTCCGCCAGGGCCTGCAGTACGTGATCTCGGTCCAGGGCTATGAGTGGGGGCTGGCGGTGCATCAGGTCAGCCGCTCGCTGCGCCTGGACCCCAATGAAATCAAGTGGCGCAGTCACCGTGGCCAACGCCCGTGGCTGGCCGGCACTGTGATTGAACATATGTGCGCCTTGCTCGATGTTGCCGAACTGGCGGAATTGATCGCCACCGGTGGCGCCAAGCAGATGGCGATCAGTCAAGCGGCCCACAAGCCGAAGTAAACCAACAACAGGCCGCGTCCGTCGGGCGTGGCCACACAGAACACACGCCGTTTTCAACGGTTATTTGAGGGGTCAGGGTATGAATAAGTCGTCGTCTGCACAGGGTTCCGAAGATCCGATCCTGCAATGGGTCACCTTCAAGCTGGATAACGAGTCCTACGGCATCAACGTGATGCGGGTCCAGGAAGTGCTGCGCTACACCGAGATCGCTCCGGTGCCGGGCGCACCCAGCTACGTGCTGGGGATCATCAACCTGCGCGGCAACGTGGTGACCGTGATCGATACCCGCCAGCGCTTCGGCCTGGTGCCGACCGAAGTCAACGACAACACCCGGATCGTCATCATCGAAGCCGACAAGCAAGTGGTCGGGATCATGGTGGACAGCGTCGCCGAAGTGGTTTACCTGCGCCAGTCGGAAGTCGAGACCGCGCCGAACGTCGGCAACGAAGAGTCGGCCAAGTTCATCCAGGGCGTGTGCAACAAGAACGGCGAACTGCTGATTCTGGTTGAGCTGGACAAGATGATGAGCGAAGAGGAATGGTCGGAACTGGAGAGTATCTGATTGATCCTCGAGGTAGCGGTAATTGTCCTGGCGATCCTCTGGGTCGCCACTCTGGCTCTGTTCCTGTCCTACACCCGCAACCAGCGGCAGATTGCTGCCCAGCAGGCCGAGGGTGACGCCGTGCGCGACCAGCGGATCAAGGAGCTGGCCAAGCGCGTCGACCATTACCAGAGCGGTACGGTGCGCATGGGCGA
>NZ_VYKE01000146.1:0-12737 GCF_032424515.1 Pseudomonas sp. JV245A | reverse complement strand
GTGCTCCAGCCCGCCGCCTGCGTCGATCCGGTCTTCGGCCTGGTAATGGCCAATGAAGAAATGCACCCGCTCGGTCACCGAACCCGGGCTCATGAAGGCATCGAAGACCTTCTGCACCTCGCCGACCCGGTAGCCGGTTTCCTCCTGGGCTTCCTGGCGGATGCGCACCTCGGGGCTGGCGTTGTCCAGGAGCCCGGCAGCGGTCTCGATCAGGTAGCCGCTGTGGCCGTTGACGAAGGCCGGCATGCGGAACTGCCGGGTCAGCAGCACCGTGCGCCGTTGCAGGTTGTACAGCAGGATGGTTGCGCCATTGCCACGGTCGTAGACCTCGCGGTCCTGGGCCTGCCAGCTGCCGTCGCGGCGGCGCAGCTCGAAGCTGTACTTCTTCAGCACGTACCAGTTGTCGGAGAGGGTCTGTTCGGCGGTGATGCGGATGGTTTCCTCGCTCATGGCTGCTCCTGGGCTTGAAGGGGTGCGGGGCGAAACCCGGCCAGTTGTTCCAGCAATTGCGCCTGGTAGGCCGGGGCCAGGGCGAACCCGCCCGCCGCCTGCCGCAGCTGGCCGCCTGCCAGGCGGTTACGGAACCAGTCGCGGATGAAATCCGGGGCGTAGCCGCCGGTGCCGAAGCCCCTGGCGAAGGCGATCATGTCCTGATAGACCAGCAGGTACGCCTCTTTGTTAGGGACCGGGTAGCGATTCTGGTACAGCCAGAACTGCAGGTCATAGAGCAGTTGCGACAGGGGATCGGCGTGCAGGGCGAAGAAGCGCTTCTCATGGACGATGCGCAAGGCGATCTGGCGGATCAGCGGCCCCAGGTCGGGGACTGCGCTGAAATGGCCGAGCAGTTCCTCCAGCAGGGGCGAGAACGGCGCGTGGGCGACCTTGTCCAGATCATCCAGGTAATCCTGTTCCGAGGTGTCGTAGACCTCGGGCGATACCAGCCCGCGGACAAAGGCCTCGAAATCCGCTGCCAGCACTGTCACCGCGTAGTCGGCCTCCTGGTCCACATGCACCACCCGCGGCTCGCCCTCGGGCCCGCACTCGCTGTAGTCCAGGGCAACCATGTCATGGCCGGCGGAGGGGCAATCGCAGATGTACACCCCCAGGTCCGGGTAGCCCCACTCCTCGATCATGAAACGGCTGCCCAGGCCACCGCCCAGGGAATAGTCGCCATCGCAGCCGATGCTCAGAAAGCTGTCGATCGCGCAGTGGTCCTCGGCCCAGGAGGTGCCCTGCTCGGTGGGGAAACAGCTGAGGTGCGGGCGCCCGCCGTTGTAGCGGTTCATGAAGGCCACGTAGGACAGCGGCAGGCGATAGCCCAGTTGCGCCTGCAACTGGGCTATGACGCCAGGGCTGGCGGGGGGCTGGTTGATCTTGCTGCTGGTGGCCCGGTCCCAGAACGCGTCCAGGTCGATATCGTGGGGAAAGTCGCTCATCCGATGCATCCGTTGCGGTTGAAGGTCGGCCGGTGCCGAAAGCTGCACAGGCTACCGCAAACGGCCCTCAGAACCACCAGCGCAGGAGGAAAAAGAACCCCATGCTCAACAGCATGCTGAGCAGGGTGTTGCGGGTGTAGATCACCAGCGCAATGGCCACCAGGGAGCTGAGCAGGTAGGGGTTGCTCCAGTGCAGGTTCAGCTCGTGGTCGGGCATGAACACGATGGGGCCGCAGATCGCCGTGAGCATGCCCGGCACCGCAAAGCCGAGGAACTGCCGGGCATTGCTGCTCAGGCGCAACGGCAGGCGCGGTTCGAGAAACACGTAGCGATTGAGAAAGACCAACAGGCCCATGCCGAAGATGACTGCCCAGACCATCATGCTTGCCCCCGATAGAGTTTGTTGCAGACAAAACCTGCGGTCATGCCCGCCAGCCCCGACAGCACCAGCGCCGATCCCCAGTGCCAGTAGCTGAACAGCACCGAGCAGAACAGCGATACGGCAACGCAGACCACGGTGGGCACATTGCGCACCAGTGGCGTGATCAGGGCGATGAAGGTGGCGGCGATGGAGAAGTCCAGGCCCAGGTGCTCAAGGCCGGGAATGCTCTTGCCCAGCACGATGCCCAGCAGGGTGAAGAGGTTCCAGGCCACGTAGAAGGTCAGGCCCACGCCCAGGGCGTACCAGCGGTCGAACTGCTGCTTGTCGTGGGCGCTGGTCAAGGCGAACAGCTCGTCGGTGAGCAGAAAGCCCAGGCCCACCCGCCAGCGACCGGGCAAGGGCGAAATCACCGAGCGCATGCTCATGCCGTAGAGCAAATGCTGGGACGTGAGCAGCAAGGTGGTGAGCAGGATCGAGAAGATCCCCGCCCCGCCCTTGAGCATGCCGATGGCCACCAATTGCGCGGCCCCGGCGAAAACGATGCTCGACAGGCCCTGGCCCTGCAGCGGCGTGAGATTGGCCTCGATGGCCATGGAACCGGCCAGCAGTCCCCAGGGCGCGGTGGCCAGGGACAGCGGCATGATGGCGATGGCGCCACGGATGAACGCAGCACGGGGTAGG
Source organism: Pseudomonas sp. JV245A (assembly GCF_032424515.1). Classification (NCBI taxonomy): domain Bacteria; kingdom Pseudomonadati; phylum Pseudomonadota; class Gammaproteobacteria; order Pseudomonadales; family Pseudomonadaceae; genus Pseudomonas; species Pseudomonas sp. JV245A. The sequence continues at coordinate 10,238 of NZ_VYKE01000146.1, read as the reverse complement.
AGAACGCTGGACATAGAACCCTGCACACAAGTAACGGACGCTGACTGTGCCATCTGCCGGCGCCCCTGGCTTGAACGATCTTGCGCAATTGCCCCGCCCCGCCCTCGTAGGAGCTGGCTTGCCAGCGAAGGCGTCTCCAAGACCAGCACAAGACCTGCGGGCCTCTTCGCCAGCAAGCTGGCTCCTACGGGAAATAGGGGGATGCAAACGACAGCGCCCCTCACGAGGGAGGGGCGCTGGCTGATGCTACGAGCGGATTACAGCTGGATCAGGTTGCTGATCTTCACGTCCGGATCGACGTCGGCTTCGTAGTCGACACCTTCGATCTCGAAACCGAACAGGCGCAGGAACTCTTGCTTGTAACCGACGAAATCGGTCATCTCGTAGAGGTTCTCGCTGGTCACCTGGTCCCACAGCTGCTTGACCCGGTCCTGGACCGCCGGTTGCAGTTCCTTGTAGTCGGCACGCAGGCGACCTTCCTGGTCGATCACCGGCTCGCTGTTGTACAGGCTGTCCTTGTACAGGCCGTAGACCTGTTCGATGCAACCTTCGTGGCTGCCCTGTTCCTTCATCACCTTGAACAGCAGCGACAGGTACAGCGGCATGATCGGGATTGCCGAGCTGGCCTGGGTCACCACGGCCTTGAGCACCGACACCCGAGCGTCGCCGCCCAGGCCGGCCAGCTGCTGGCGCATGCCGATGACTTTCTGGTCCAGGTCCTTCTTGGCTTCGCCAATGGAACCGTTCCAGTAGATGTCGTGGGTCAGCTTCTCGCCCAGGTAGGTGAAGGCGGTGGTCTTGGCGCCTTCAGCCAGGACACCGGCTTCGTGCAGCGCGTCGATCCACATCTGCCAGTCTTCGCCGCCCATCACGGCCACGGTGCCGTCGATCTCTTCCTGGGTCGCCGGCTGCAGGGTGGTTTCCTTGACGATTTCCTTGTCGGTGTCGACACCGCGCAGGGTCACGGACTTGCCCAGGGGCTTGAGGGTCGAGCTCAGCACTTCACCGGTCTTGGGGTGGGTGCGGCGCGGCGCGGCCAGGCTGTAGACCACCAGGTCGATCTTGCCCAGGTCACGCTTGATGGTCTCGATGGTCTCGGCCTTGACCGCATCGGAGAAAGCATCGCCGTTGATGCTCTTGGCGTACAGGCCCTTTTCTTCGGCGAACTTGTGGAACGCTGCGGTGTTGTACCAGCCGGCGGTGCCCAGCTTGCCGTCAACGCTGCCGCGCTCGAAGAACACCCCGAGGGTGTTGGCGCCACAGCCGAACGCTGCGGTGATCCGCGCTGCCAGGCCGTAGCCGGTGGAAGCGCCGAGTACCAGTACGTTCTTCGGCCCTGCGTCGATGGCGCCCTGCTGGGTGACGTAATCGATCTGTTGCTTGACGTTGGCTTCGCAACCCACCGGGTGGGTCGTCACACAGATAAAGCCGCGAACGCGGGGTTTGATGACCATACATACTCTCCCAATTTCAAAGTGCCAGGCGCCGATGACGGCGGCGGCAGTGTCACTTGCACTAGTCGTAGACGCTCACAATGGCTTCGCGTCACCAACTGATGGAATTTGCCCGGCAGGCCAAGGCTTGGCGCCCCTGTGCCGGCACCCTCGGGGCGATATCCAGGCGGCCCGGGCCGAGACTCTAGCAGTTGCACCGGCCGGCTTCAGCATCCACCCGGCGAAATTTCTGCCGCCTCCAGCAATTTTTGATGGGGCTCGGTCAGCAGCCACTTCAGGGCATCATGTCCAACGCCAGTTGCTGGCCCTTGCTGCGCGCCTCGTACCAGTGCTGTACCACGTCCGGCAGGCTGTGCTTCCACTCAGGCTCGGTGGTGTAGTAGCGCACCCGCACTTCATCGCTGGACCCCGCCACGGCCAGCAGCGCGACCCATAACTCACCCTTGGTACCACGCACGAAAATCGCCGCATTGGTGGTAGCCAGCCCCTGCAGCCACATATCGGTGGCCTCGGCACCCTTGAGTTCGGCCGAGGTTTCCTGGGAGAACACCGAGCCGCTGTCGAGCAGGGTCTGGTAGTCCTTTTGCAGCAGCTTGCGGGCGCGCTGATCTTCCTCCTCGGTGCGCACCAGCGCCGTGGCCAACAGATCGTAATGGCTATCGAGCGCTTGCCCGGAGGGGACATAACGCCCGCTGTAATACACCCCATTGCCGGCACCGCAGGCAGATGCGTCACCCTCCTGCGTCACCTCCAGCAGCCCGTTGCGGCGGCTGAAGCGCAGGTTGCAATCGTCAAGCGCATAACTCGCCTCGTCGCCCTTGATCAGCGCCTTGCCTTGCAGGGCCCCGGAGTTGGCGCCACCCGCAGCAGAGAGATCGAAAGTCAGGTGCTCCTGGCCAGTGCGCCGGGTTACCAGTTCACCGGCGTAGAACGGGCTGACGGAAACCCGCTGCCAGGTGGCCTGCCAGTTGAACGGCACATTGATATAGCGCAGCTCGATCAGGCGGCTGCGATAACGGCCCCGCAGACAGGCCAGATCGCCCTCGCACTGATCGCGCTCCTTGAGCCACTGGCGCTGATCCAGGCGCAGCGCCTTGGGGTCCTTGGCCTTGGCCAGGGTCGCCGACCAGGCCTGGCCCAGCTGGCTGTCCAGCCCGGCGGTGTAAGGATCGGCACAGATGGCCTTTTCACTGCGGCTGGCGGCTTTGCCACAGTCGAAACTGCTGGCCTGGGCAGCGGCGGCACAGGCCAGGACAGCGAACAGCAAGCCACTGGCCCGCAGTGGACGTACAAGGGAGGCGGACATGGGTCGATTCCATTCAAAAAGGGCTTTGCAAGAATAGCTGCGTCGACTTCTCATTCACGAAGAGTTCTTGAAAAAAATGCGCTCTGGTCCCTCCTTCTCCGCCTCAAGGCCACCCATACCAGCACTGTGACATCACTGACACTTGCAACAGCGCTGCGTTGCCCGATAATCAGCCACCGACTTGAGCCTCGACCCATGGACTGGAGAGCACGATGGCGTCCCCCCCGAACACCCCTGGCCCCAACGGACCGTCGCCGCTGCACTTCATCGAAAACGGCCCGTGGAAAGAGGCGCTGTTCACCACCTATGCCCTGAGCCTGACCTACTTCGAAAGCTATGTGCTGCCCCGACTGCGCGAAGCCGGCTGTGAAAAAGTCACCCTGCTGGTGGATATCCAGGGTTACCGCGGCTCGATGATGGAGTTGCGGGCGCGGCACGTGGGCAAGGACTACGCCTTGATCCCGGTGCGGGCCAAGGACGGCATTTTCCACCCGAAGATCACCTACCTGCGCGGCGAGGACCAAGACCTGCTGATGGTCGGCAGCGGCAACCTGACCTTTGGTGGCCACGGCCGCAATGTCGAGGTGCTGGAAGTCCTCAGCGCCGGGGAGCAGCCGGGAGCCTTCGCCGACTTCGCCGACTTCCTGGAAAGTCTCTGCGCCCAGCCGCACCTGCAGATCGCCGACGACAGCGCCCTCTTGCCCTTCATTCAACGGGCCCGGGCCCTCAGCCAGCAATTTCATGATCAGGCTCCACCGCAGCCGGTGGAATTGCTGCACTCCCTGGACACTGCCATCACCGAACAATTGATCGAGCGCGCCGCAGGCCGGCGCTGGCACAGCCTGCTGCTGCTCTCACCCTTCCACAGCCGCGACGGACAATCCCTGGGCCATCTGCTCAAGACCTTGGGCATCCCTCGGCTCACCGTGGGGGTTCCAGGCAACGGCGTCTGCTCCTTTCCCCTGGAGCAGACCAGGGACTGGCCAGTCAAGATCGACTGGGTAACGCCCAGGGTCGACCACAACCAGCGTCGGCTGCACGCCAAGTGGCTGGAATTGCGCGGCACCGAGAGCTGGACCCTGACCGGCAGCGTGAACGCCACCCGGACCTCCATGGACAGCACCGACAACGTGGAAGTGGCCGTGCTGCGCAAGCTCGATAGCGCCACGGAGGAGTGCTGGGAGCCCGTCGAAGCGCCGCGCTATGAAGCCGATGCCTTCGAGCGCCAGGACCAGGAGGCGACCCTGTGCGTCTATGCACGCCTCAACGAAGAGCAGCAGCTGGAAGGCCGGCTGATCGGTCAGCCACCGCTTGCAGGGGAATGGCTGGCGACCCTGGAATGCGCCGAAGAAGTCCTCGAACTGGCGCCGCTGCAACTGACCGCGCAAGGCGACTTCGTCTGGCCGCTGCAGCAGGCCCTGGACTCCAGGCTGGACGAGGGGCTGCAACTGCGCTTGGAGCGCGAAACACAGAGCGCCCGAGGCTGGGTCAGCATCGACGCCTACCTGAGCATGCCCCTGCCGATTCGCAGCCTTTGCGCAGCCCTGGGCCGACTGCTGGGGGGCAACGAAGCCCAGGGCGATCTGCAGATCCTGCTCAACTGCCTGGTGGTGCATGCGCAAAAGCTGCCCGAAGAGCCCGATGCGCCGCTGAGCACTGAATCCACCACGACGCCCGTCAACCCGCCAGCCGGCACACAGCCGCCCGCCCCGCAGCCGACCCAGCGCCATCGCCACTGGCTGCCGACCGTGGCCAACGCTGCTGCCGGCCGCAACGGCAGTTGGGCGCTACTCCAGGCCATCGCTGGCTTGCTGCACCATGCCACCCCCGAGCAAGAACCCGAGGGGCGCGGTTATGCAGCACCTATCATCGAACTGGACGATGGCCGAGAAGACAGCGACTTCGATCCAGCGTCGGACCTCGACCTCGAATCGCTGCCCTCTCCCAACCTGATCAACGAGTTCAACCAGACCCTGCAGAGCCTGGTCAACCTGAAGGGCCTGAGCAGCCGCAAGAAAGCCCAGCTGTTGTATGTCTGGTGCCATGTCGCCCTGGACTTCTATTTGCGTCGCCTGCACCTACCGGCCAATGCCCGGGATTTTGCCCAGCGCTGGCTCAACTGCGTGGACCACGCCCAACTGGCCGCCGAAGATCGCCCGCTGGTAGACGAAGCGGTCTACGGCCTGGCCGCCACCCTGGCGCTACCGGGCAAGCAGGCTTCCCCGGCAACCCTGGGGGCGCTGGACACCACCACCTTGCATGAGTACCTGGAGCGCTACTGCCAGGGGGCCGTGGACTTCGTCCAGGCCCGGCGCCTGGCGCAACGCTGGTTCACCCAGGAAGCGGCGCAACAACTGGTGGACCATGGGGTCTGCGCAGCCCTGGCGGCCCTGGACGCGGTGCAGCAAACCAGCACCTTGCGGGCGCTGCTCTGCAGCTACATCGAAGATCGTCAACAGGCCCGTCAGCAACGCCTGCCGGCGGACCGTTTCACCCCGCAAGAGATCATCGCGCTGCAACACATCCACTCCCCCCACAGCTCCCGGCCGGGTTACTACCGCGTCAACCATCGCACCATCAGCAGTTGCCCCAACACCCGCTGGTGCTACGCCCCGGTGGAGCGCGAAGCCCTTGCCCGCCTGAAGCAACGCCGCATCAACCAATGCCAGTATTGCCAGGCCCTGATGGTGTCACTCGAACCATGAACCCATTGCCTCAACGCGCCTTTTTCGTCTCCCCGTCCGTGCGTGAGAGCGGCGGCGTGGATTACCTCGGACTGCGACAAGCCAACCTGGAACTGATGGACCAGTTCATGCCCGGGATCAACAACCGTACCCAGTGGATTCGCCCCTACTCGGTGATGTGCTGGGCGGTGTGGGTCTTCAATCAGCACTGCGAACCCTACTGCGGCGAGCTGCCCGTGGGTCAACGCTTCGAACGGTTCAGGGAAAAGATCGAGGTGCTGTTCGGCTGGAGCCATCAGCTGGTCGAGGACGGTACCTACATGGCCGGCAATGGCCAGTACCGCCCGCCCGGCAACGGGCCTTTCACCCTGGACTTCAAAAGTTGGCATCGCGGCCCCAGCTGGTTCGATGCGGTGCAGTACGGACCGTCGTTCAAGCCCGACACCGGCCTGGGCCTGGCCTGGCCGAAACCCGACGGCACCTACGGCGTCACCGAGGCCGGCGAAGCACTGGCCAGGGCCCTGGATAAGGGTTTGCGCAGGTTGGCGCTGTATCCGTGGCTGACCTCCCTTGAAGACCTGCAGGGCAGCGTCGAACAGGCCAACGCGGTGCACCTGAAGTGGGATCGCAACAGGCCGAGCGCCCAGGAAGCGCAGGTGTTTCGCGAGGAGTTCTACCCGCCCCCAGGGACGGCGAAGAACCCCAGGGCCGGCCACCGAGAGTGCTCCATCGACCTGATCCGCGCCACGTTGCAGGTGCTGGGCAGCGAAACCAGCCTGCCAGCGCTGCGCCGGGCCATGGCGCTGCTGCCCCTGTCCAAGTTTCCCGCCGAGCAGGTTGCCGGGCTGGCCCCGACCCAGGCGCTGTGGCGGGTCCTGCAGTTGCGCCAGGCCCAGCGCCTGGCCTTTGAAAGCCTGTTCGGCTGGGTGGAACAGCAGATCGCCCTGGGTCTGCACAGCAGTGAGGAACTGCGCGACCGACTGCTCGGCCTCGACTCCGGCCCACTGCAGGCCGACACTTCGGTGCAAGCGGCTGTGGAGTATTACCGCGCCTTGTCCCCGCAGACCGCCAACGTGCTGGAGGCGGGGCTGCAGGTTGCCGAGCTGGATCTGTTCGAGCGCATCGACCATCTGCTTGGGTACATCGCCAACCACGACGAGCGAGCCGCCAGCGAGGCCTTGCAGTTGCTGTTTCTGGTGGCGGCCATCACCCAGGACCTCAGCGCCTGCCCCCAGCACAGCGTCTATCTGGACCAGGGCGGCCAGGCTCGGCTGTCGTTGCGGTACTGGGCTCGATCACTGCAGCGCAAGCAGCAGATCAGCCTGTCGGAGCTGGTCCTCAACCTGATCGAGAACAACCTGCTGAGCCAGCATTTCGGCATCGCCGCCATCCGCATGACCGAGGCCAAGCCCAGGCTGCGCATCAGCCTCGAGGAACAAGGCCTGGTTTCCCTGCTGTCCGCTACGGACAGCGCCTGGCGACCCGGGCTGACCGAAGACCGGCTGTACTCGACCCTGGCCTTGATGACCGACAGTCGGCTGCTGCGCCGTCGTTGGTGTGAACAGACGCAAACCTTGCTCTATGGGTGTGCCGACCAATGACGCTCGATAGTTCCTGGCGACGCCCTTCGGGGGGGCGTACTAAGCTCTGCTCTCATGTCTGCTCAAGGTGCGCGATGAACTGGGTTCTGGGTGCCATGCTGTCGCTGTTGAGCCTCACCGCCAGCGCGGCGGAGCTGCGCATGCTGACCGACAACCACCCGCCGCTGCACTTTCAGCAGGGCCAGCACATAACGGGCTTCGCTGTGGAGGTGGTGCAAGCCCTGGCGCAACGCACCGGCGATCCGGTGCAGGTTCAGCAACGGCCGATGTTGCGCGCCTTGCGCGATGCCAGCGAGGCCGAAGACACCGCGGTGTTTACCATTTTGCGCACGGCCGAGCGCGAGTCGCGCTATCAGTGGGTGGGGCCGCTGATGCAGACCGAAACCGCGCTTTACGCCCGTACCAGCGACCACAGCGCAGTCACCGACCTGCACCAGACCCGGGGACAGATTGCCGTACCGCGCAAGTGGCTGGTCTACCGCTACCTCAAGCAACAGGGGCTGGACAACCTGTGGGGCGTGGACAGCCCGGAGATCATGATTCGCCTGCTGCAGATGGGACGGGTGCAATACCTGGTGGCCGACACCATGAGCGTCAGCACCTTTGCCGCCGAAGAAGGCATGCCCTTCGATCAGTTGAGCTACCAGATGCCGCTGATGCGCCAGGACGCCTATATCGCCTTTTCCCCCAAGGTCGACGCCGCCCAGGTAGCCCGCTGGCAGCGGGCCCTGGAGGCGATGAAACGCGATGGCAGCCTGCAACGGCTCAAACAGCGCTGGCATATCGACCGCAGCGCCAATGGATCGAGCCACCCATGACAAGCCTTCTCCCATGGGTACCCATGCTCCATCAGCTGACAGTCAACTGCCCGCAGTGCGGGGCCCTGGCCCGCTTCGAATTCATGGTGGCCAGGTCCATCGAACGCAAGGCCCGGCCGCTCCTGCCCCGCCTGCTCAAGCGACAGCTGACGACGGCCTCAAGATAGAATGTGCTAACTCATGAACGGCAGTAAATCTCGTCCGCCGCGGCGAGTTTCGCTACTATGACGAGCCCATTTCTGTCTTTGCCGACCCGCCAATCCGGAGCCCCAATGCCCACCCCCAAGGACCTTGCCAGTGACAGCGGCGCACCGATGATTCCCGAGCAGCGCCGCGAGCAGATCCTGCGCCAGCTGCGCAAGCATCAGGTGCTCAGCGTGCATCAGTTGATGGAGATGTTCGACTGCTCGCACATGACCGTGCGCCGGGATATCGCCCTGCTGGAGCAGGAAGGCCGCGCCCACTCGGTCACCGGCGGGGTGCGCATCGCCAGCCAGTTGCACAGCGAGCCCAGCCATCAGTCCAAGGCTGTGGTGGAGCTGCCGCAGAAGCAGGCCATGGCCAAGCTGGCGGCGAGCCTGCTGCACGCGGACATGACCGTCTACCTGGACGCCGGCACCAGCACCCTGGAAATCGTGCCCTACATCAAAGCGCTGTCGGGGATGACCGTGGTGACCAACGATTTCGGCGTGGCCCAGGCCCTGATGGACGCGCCCCGGGTGACGGTGATCCATACCGGCGGGCAATTGGACCACTCCAACCATTCCTGTGTCGGCGGGCTGGCGGTGGCCACCCTGCGCCAGGTGGTGACCGACGTGGCCTTTATCTCCACCAGTTCCTGGGACCTGCGCCGGGGCATCACCACGCCATCGGCGCTGAAGGTCGAGGTCAAGCAGGTGGCGATGCAGTCGGCGACCCAGGTGGTGCTGGTGGCCAGCAGCTCCAAGTACGGCACCTTCAGCATGTACAAGATCGCCGGGCTGGAACAGTTCGACATCATCATCAGCGACGCCGCACTGGCCCCTGCGGCGGCGGACGGGATCCGCAAGCACGGTGTGGAACTGCTGCTGCCGGCGCAAGTCTGAGCCAGCTATAGCCCCCTGTGGCGAGGGAGCTTGCTTCCGCTCGTCTGCGCAACAGGCGCAATCCCTGCCCCCATCACTCCCTGAAACACCGCGCCGTCCGAGTTTGGAGCGGCGCGCCGCCCAGCCGGGGCTTGCTCCCTCGCCACCAAGAGCGCGCAGTGGCCGCTAGCGGTTTTTCTCGGTGTCGGCCATGAACTGCCCCAGCTCGCGGGCGTAGAACCGGGCCATGCCGGTGGTGCCGTGGCCACGGGTTTCGGCGCTGGCGGGAATCAGCAGCAGGCGGGCATTTTTCACCTGTTTGAGCGCCGCTTGCAGGGTGCCGGTTTCCGGCGGGTTGCGCTCGTCGTCCGCGGCGTTGATCACCAGCACCGGCGCCTGGATCCTGCCCAGCCCCGGCATGGCGTTGTAGTCCGCCGAGGACTGCCACTGGTAGATGAAGTCATTGGCATCGGCGCCCTGGCTGGCCTTGAGGCGCTCCTGCACCAGCTGATCAGCCTGGGCCCGGGTCGGCGCCAGGGCCTGATAGGCCAGGGTGCCGCCGCTGGTGCCGGTGGCGAACAGCGCGTTGGCCAGGCGCAGCGACGGCGGCTGTTGCCGGTAGTTGCCCTGCTCCCAGGCCGGGTCCTGCTTGATCGACTCCACCAGCAGGCGGCGCATCATCCAGTTGCGCGAAGACATTTCCCCCGGCTGGGAGGCCATGGGCACCAGGGCGTCCATCATCTGCGGCCACTTCTGGCCCCAGATCCAGGCCTGCATGCCGCCCATGGAATTGCCGATGATCAGCCGCAGGTGCTTGACCCCCAGCCCTTCGGTCAGCAGCCGGTACTGGGCCTGGACCATGTCCTCATAGTTGTACTGGGGGAACCGCGCCCGCAGGCCGTCCGAAGGCTTGCTCGACTGGCCGACGCCGATGCCGTCGGTGGCGATGATGTAGTACTTGCTGGCATCCAGGGGTTGCCCGGGGCCGAACAGTTCACCACCAAAATCCTTGCTCAACAGGTCGCTGGCCGGCCGATAGGTGCCATGCAGATAGAGGATCGCCGGGTGCTTGGGATCCCCCAGGGTGATGTAGTGCAGCTTCAGGTTGGCCAGCTGCTCACCGTTGTGGAAGGTGAATTGCGGGGCCACCCAATCCCCCTCGGTGGCCGGCGGCAAGCTCGCGGCCGCGGCCAGGGACATACCGCCCAGGGACAAAATCAGGCCGAGCGCGGCCCGGCAGGCAAAACGCTGCATGGGAAAACTCCTGTGTTTATCGCTACGTATCATCTGTAGCCGCTGCCGCAGGCTGCG
>NZ_VYKE01000145.1:0-12841 GCF_032424515.1 Pseudomonas sp. JV245A | reverse complement strand
GGCGCGCTCCACCTGCTGGCGCTCGGGCTTGACCCGCACCGATTCGTAGCCGGCAATCACGCCCTGGCTGAATATCGGTGTGACATAGGCGTTGACCCAGTAATGATCACCGTTCTGGCAACGGTTCTTGACGATGCCCATCCAGCTCTTGCCGTCCTTGAGGTAGGACCACATATGGCCGAACACCGCTTCGGGCATGTCCGGATGGCGCACGATGTTGTGCGGGCTGCCAATCAGCTGTTCGCGGCTGAAACCGCTGACCGCAACGAACTCGTCATTGCAGTAAGTGATCTTGCCATGGGTATCGGTGGCGGAAATAAGCCGTTGTTCGGCAGGAAACACCCGCTCACGCTGAGTCACCGGGAGATTGTTTTTCATTTGAAAAACCTCGCAGGAAGTCTGGTAATTGCTCGTCATGATCAAACAGCAACTGGCGCATCCTGCGATTACCCGAAGACTTCTTCTGCGTACCTGCAGAACTTTCCCGAGCCTGATGAGCAATCCACTACAACAACTGCCCAGCGCCCGACCGAATCGAGTTTAGATAGCACTTTTAATCGCGCTATTGCCTCCAGGGAAATAACTTCCCTGGCAACGGAACTAGATTCAACACTCTTGACCTGGATCAATACTTAGCCTGGCAAGCAATGCCCCGGCCGCCCCTGGTTGAGAACCGATGGCCCATCACCTACCTTCTCCAGGTCCCTAAGCCATAGAGCCGCGCCAATGCCTGCCTCCTGCCAAGAAACTGCCCGCCTGCTACTGCGCGCCCCGACCCTGGACGACCTGCCCCAGGCCTGTGCCATCCATGGCGACCCGCAGACCAACCGCTTCAACCCCAACGGCCCGATCAACGCTGCCGCCTGCGCCGACAAGCTGCACGGCTGGATCGAACACTGGCAGCAGCACGGTTTCGGCTACTGGGCCATCGCCCTGCGCAGCGACCCGCAACGGCTGATCGGCTTCGGCGGGATCATGCAGGGCTTCTTCGGCCACGAGCCGGGGCTGAACCTGTACTTTCGCTTGCGCCCCGAGGCCTGGGGCCAGGGCTATGCCGCGGAAATGGCCCGGGCCGCCCTGCACCTGGCCTTCAGCGAACTGCATGCACCGCGGGTCACTGGCCTGGTGCGCCCCGACAACCTGCCCTCGCGGCGCGCCCTGGAGCGCCTGGGGCTGAGCCTGGACGGCGAACTGGATGATTTTCCCGGCCAGGCGCCGAGCCTGCTGTACCGCATCAGCGCGCCGGACAACCCAGGCCCGGGCTAAGCCTCAGGGCAGGCACCCTGGCAGCCTGCACGGCGGATTCAACGGATTCGAGGATTGACAAAGCGATCGCCGGCTTTTAAAACTGGGCGCCTGATTCTTGAGCCTGCAGCGACCATGTCCCCAGCCACGCCCTTCATCCTTCGCACCATTGGCCTGTCGGCCAAGGTCGAGGCGCGCGTGGCCTGCAGCTCTAAATCGAAGAAACAGTCGCTCATGTGACCGGGGCGCTGTGTCCCGTCAGATGAGCTGACAGGACCTCAAGCGCTACGGACACCCTCCCCCTGCTTACCGCCCTTCTACTCTTCTGACGACGACCCGACGGTCAACCATCAGGAGAACACGCATGTCATCGTTTCAAGGTATCTGGGTCCCTATCGTCACCCCTTTCATCGACGGCGCCGTCGATTTCGCCGCCCTGGGGCGCTTGACCACTCACCTGCTGGAAAGCGGCGTAGCCGGGCTGGTGGTTTGCGGCACTACCGGCGAGGCCGCGGCCCTGGACAAGGACGAGCAGTTGGCGGTGCTCGATGCGGTGCTGGAGCGAGCCCCCGCCGGGAAGGTGATCATGGGGCTGGCGGGCAATAACCTGAAGTCGCTGCTGAGCCTGCAGGAACAGATCCTCGAGCGTGCGGTGGCCGCCTTGCTGGTGCCCGCGCCCTACTACATCCGGCCGTCGCAAGCAGCCCTGGAGAGCTTCTTCGCCACCGTGGCCGACGCCTCCAGCGTGCCGCTGATTGTCTACGACATTCCCTACCGCACCGGGGTGAGCCTGGACACCGCTACTTTGCTGAACATCGTGGCCCATCCACGGATCGCGGCGGTCAAGGACTGTGGCGGCAACCTGGAAAAGACCCTGGCGCTACTGGCCTGCGGGCAGATCGAAGTGCTGTGCGGCGAGGACCTGCAATTGTTCAACGCCTTGTGCCTGGGCGCCCATGGGGCCATTGCGGCCTCGGCGCATATCCACCCGCAACGGTTCGTCGCCTTGCTGCAACAGGTCCGGGCACAGCAACTGGACGCGGCCCGGAGCACCTTCATGCAACTGGTGCCGCTGATCAAGGCGCTGTTCGCCGAACCCAACCCGGCGCCGGTCAAGGCACTGCTGGCCCACCAGGGGTTGATCGGAACGCAGTTGCGAGCACCGATGCACGATTGCAGCGCCGCCCTGCAAACCCTGCTCCGCACCCTGTAGGAGCGGGCTTGCCGGCGAAGAGGCCGCCACGGCTTGCACCCGCCCCAGGTAGGCTTTCGCGGGCAAGCCAGCTCCTACAGCGATGCGACATCGGTGGGGTTCTTGCAGGTGCCTTCAGCGGATGGGCGGAATGCGGATCTGCCCGGCACGGCACTGGTTCTTCACGCCTTTGCCGCAGGCGCCGAACTCCAGGTCCTTGGTCAGGCAAACACGAACCTCGGACAGCTCGGGGCCGCTGCACAGAATGGCGATGCCGTTCTCGGCGATCCCCGGGTTGCTCTGGCGAAACTGCTGGGCAATCTGGCTGGCCTCGAAATAGCGCACCGTGGTCGAAGGCTGCAGCGCCTCGGGAATCTGTACCCTGGCCAGGGCCTTGTCCGCGGCATCCAGGTACCCCATGGCCCCCAGGCCGCTGCAGGTGCCGTGCTTGCTCCATTCATGGTTCATCAGCTTGGCGGTGGGAAACAGGGTCAGGCCCTTGGCCCGCTCCTGGGCATTGAGCTGGGTCAGGGGTGGGCAGGACTCGGGCCAGCCACCCTTGGCGTATTGCGGCCACAGGCCGTGCAGGACAAAACCGTAGCCCTTGCCGGTGCACTGCTCGTTTTCCGGGTGCATCAGGCAGAAGGTCGGCGACCAGGACAGGGTCAGCAGGTAGTAGTCGAAGGTACCCGCCACCGAATCGCGCTGCTGCTTGGGCTGACGTGCGTCGCTGATGCCCACCATCCCCAGGGTCAGCACCAGGGCTGCCATCAGGGTAAAAAACTTTCTCATCGTGACCTTCTCCTTGGGAAAGCGCATCGTCCTGGCCCCGCCATCGGGGTGGAACGGATTGAAAACAACCTGATCTTTCTGGCAGGCCGGCGTTGCCGGAACATGACAGCAATTGCCCGGTGTCCCGCAGAAGCCGGTCAGGCAGCGGCCCGGAGAATACCCGCCAATGCCCTAGGCGGCAGCGCCCTCACTGCGCCGATACAGGCCGACACCCAGCGCCAGCACCGCCAGCAGGCCGGCACAACTGCGGTTGATCCAGCCCATGACCCGGGCGGAAAAGCGCGCCATGGCCCGCCGGCCACCCACGGCATAGAGGCTCATCATCAGGCAGTCCACCAGGGCGCTGACCACGGCCAGGATCAGGTACTGCTCGGCCACCGGCTGCTCCGGGCGCACGAACTGCGGCACGAAGGCGGAGAAAAACAGCAGGCCCTTGGGGTTTGACAGCCCCACCAGCAACGCCCGGCGAAACGCCGACCAGCCGCTGGCCGAGGCCCCGCCCACCGTACAGGCCAGGGCACGGGTAGGCGCTCGCCACAAGCCCCAGGCCAGATACAGCAGATAGGCCGCGCCGCAGCTCTTGACCACCACGAACAGCTCTTGCGAGGCCTGCAGCAACGCCCCCAGGCCGCAGCCCACCGCGCCGATCAGCAGCAGGTCGGACAACGCCGCGCCGGCGATGCCCCAGCCAGCCACCCGCATGCCATGCACCGCGCCATTGTTCAAGGCCAGCAACATCGAGGGGCCGGGGGTAATCATCACCGCGCTGACGGTGACGATGTACAGCAGCAGGGTTGGTATATCCATGGGTTCGCTCCAGGGTCATCCGCCGCGATCCGAAATCGCCCGGAGCACCTCAGGGCGCCCACTACGCGGGGGGCAAAATATGACGGATCACTGCAGTACCGGGCAAGCACGACGGACCGCACACGCCACTCAGGCGTCGGGAACGCTGACGAAGATGCTGTAGCGGGCCCCTTCCATGGCTTCGAAGGCGATCAGTTTCTGCACCAGCGGTTCGCTGAGCACCTTGCCGGCATTGAGCAGCAACATGCCGTTGTCGGCATTCAGGTTGCGCCGCAGGACCATCCCGGCCTGCAGCTCCCGGGTTCCCAGGACCTTGACCGTCGGATCATCGACGGTGACATCGCTCTGGTAGGCAGCACAGACCTGGACAAAGTCTTCCACCAGATTCGGGTCGTACAGGCGGCCCGCGTACTTGCGAATGAACAGCAGGGCTTCATCGCTGTTCATGTGCCGTTCCAGAATGAGCCCGCACTGCAACTCGATGAAATCCACCGCCAGCTTCAACAGCCGGGAGCCCCAGGGAATCGCCTCGCCCTTGAGGCGCTGGGGAAAGCCGCTGCCGTCCCAGCGCTCCTGGTGATGAAGGATCAGCCGCGCGGCATCCTGCATCGGTTCCAGTGCCATCAGCACCGATTCGCTCTGCTCGGGATAGGCGCGGTAGCGCGCCTGATCGGTATGGCGCAACAAGTCCGCCGGCGCCAGCAACATGGCATCGCTCCAGCTCAACTTGCCGATGTTGTACAGGGCCGCCGCCATGGTCAGGTCGCGGCTGCTGGCCTCGTCCAGGCCGTGCCTTTTGCAGCAGGCACGCACCAGTTCGATGATCTTGCGGTTGGTTTGCTTGTCCGCGGGCAGCCGCAGGTTGGCCAGCAGCGAAAACACCTCGGTGGCGGTCACATAGCTGTGCTTGAGTTCTTCGTAGGCCAGGTCGAGCATGTCGGCAGTCTGCTGCAGCTCCGCGGTCCGCGAAGCCACATGCCGTTCCAGGCTGGCGTTGCTGGCCTTGAGTTGCTGGTTCTGCTCCAGGACCAACTGCTGCAAACGCTTGAGCTCACGCTCGGCGAGCTGGTGCTCCAGGGTCTGGCGCAGGATCAGCAGCAGCTCTTCGTCATTCCAGGGCTTGCTCAGGTACTGGTGGATCTGCCCGTCGTTGACGGCCTTGATGATGGTGTTCAGATCGGCATAACCGGTGAGCAGGATTCGCCGCACCGCCGGGTACTTCTCCCGCACCCGGGCCAGCAGGGCCGCGCCGTCCATGCCGGGCATGCGCGCGTCGCTCATCACCAGGTCGACGGGGCCTTCGGCGAGGATCTCCAGCGCTCTGGCGCCGCTGTTGGCCAGCAGCACTTCATAGGGCTCGGGACGCAGCAGGCGCTTGAGACTGTTGAGAATCGACTCCTCGTCGTCCACCAGCAACACACGTGGACGCCTACCTGGCTCAACCGGCTGCGGATCTTCCATGGGGCTCTCCCTGTGCGGCATAGGCTGCCCCGCTCCGTGCTCACGGACGGATCGGCAGCGGCGGTTTTTCCCAGACAATCCTAGATGAGTTTTTTATTTTCACGCCATTGCCCCCCGCGAAATAAATTCGTCAGCCGCGGCACTGCGCAATGACTATGCTGACAACGTTGCAAGGCGGGCTCAGGCTACTAGGGAAGGTCTATGGACGCTGGCAGTGACGCACAGACAAAGGCACAAGACGCCTCGGACCAGCCCCCAGGGCGGGCCAACCGACGGATCCTGATTGTCGATGACAGCCCGGCAATCCATGAGGATTTCCGCAAGATCCTGGCGCCGCGCCAGGCCCCGGACCTGAGCCTGGCCGAGCAACAGTTGTTCGGCCACGCCACGATGCCAGCGCAGCAAGCGCCCTTCTGCCTCGACTCGGCGTTCCAGGGCCAAGAGGCCCTGGCCCGGGTCGAAGCGTCCCTGGCCCTGGGCCTGCCCTATGCCATGGCGTTCATCGACATGCGCATGCCCCCCGGCTGGGATGGGCTGGAAACCATCGAGCGCTTGTGGAACGCCGACCCGGACCTGCAGATCGCCCTGTGCACCGCCTATTCCGACTATTCCTGGGAAGCCATGGCGCAACGCCTGGCATTCGGCGACCAGTTGCTGATCCTGAAAAAGCCCTTCGACAGCCTGGAAATCCGCCAGATGGCCAGCGCGCTGACCTGGAAGTGGCAGATGGCACAGGACGCCCGGCAGAAACTCGACGACCTGCAACAGACCATCGAAAGACGGGTGGCCGAACTGCTCAAGGTCTCCCACCTGCTGCACTACGACGTGCTCACCGGCCTGCCCTCCAGCACCTTGCTGGGGGACCGCCTGGGCCAGGCCATGGCACGGGCCCGCCGTTATGAGCAGCGGCTGGCGGTGATGTTCCTCGGCCTGGACCGGTTCAAGCGGATCAACCATGCCCTGGGATACCCGGCCGGGGACGAGTTGCTCAAGAGAATCGCCCGGCGCCTGGAACAAGGCATGCGCGAGTCGGACTCGCTGTTTCGCTACGGCTCCGACGAGTTCGTGGTGGTGCTCCATGACCAGCAGCATCCGGCGCAGATACGCGCGCTTGCGCAAAAGCTGCTGGCCACCGTGAGCCAGTTCGATGACATCGCCGGGCACGACCTGCAGGTGACGGCCAGCCTGGGCATCAGCCTGTACCCCGAGGATGGCCAGGATGCCCTGGCGCTGATCAAGAAAGCCGAGATGGCCATGCGCACCAGCAAGGAGCAGGCACCGGGCAGCTACTGTTTCTTCACCGATGACATGACGCACCGGGCCCGGGAGCAGCAATACCTGGAGTCGGGGATTCTCCAGGCCCTGGAACGCCGGGAGTTCCACCTGCATTACCAGCCGAAAATCCACCTGGCCTCGGGCAATGTGGTAGGCGCTGAAGCGCTGATTCGCTGGCAACGCCCGCAACAGGGCTGGATCAGCCCCGAGCTGTTCATTCCAGTGGCCGAAGACAGCGGCTTGATCACCCGCATCAGCCAATGGGTCCTGGGGGAAGCCACTCGCCAGTGCCGGGCCTGGCAGAACGCCGGCCTGCCCCCTGTGCCGTTGTCCATCAACCTGTCGGCGGCTGACTTCAGGCAGCCGCAACTGCTCCAGCAACTGCGCGACGCGCTCAGCGACAACGCCCTGGACCCGGCCTGGCTGGAACTGGAAATCACCGAAGGCGTACTGCTGCAGAACGTCGAGGTCACGCTGGCTACCCTGCTGGCGATCAAGGCCCTGGGCGTGCGCCTGGCCGTCGATGATTTCGGTACCGGCTATTCGAGCCTGAGCTACCTGCGCAAGTTTCCCGTGGATGTGCTCAAGATCGACCAATCCTTCATCCACGGCCTGAGCCACGAACACAAGGACGCCGTACTGGTCAGCGCCATCATCAACCTGGGGCGCAGCCTGAACCTGAAGGTCATCGCCGAAGGGGTGGAGACGCACCAGCAACTGACCTTTCTCCAGCAGCAAGGCTGCGAGGAAGCCCAGGGCTACTACTTCAGCAAGGCCCTGCCCGCCGAAGACTTCGCTCGCCTGCTGGGCAAGCACAGGCCGCAGTTCCAGGTGACGGACCATGACCACTGACCAACCGCGCCAGCCGCCGCGCCGCCGCGCACGGGTACTGCTCCTGCTGCTCTGGGCAGGGCTGGGCGCCACCAGCCCGAGCGCTTTTGCCGCGCCCCTGGACGAACCGCTCAAGCCGTTGCCCGCACCGCCGGCACTCGACCCCCAGCGGGTCGAGCTCGGGCGCCAGCTGTTCAACGAACCGCGCCTGTCCCAGGACCACAGCCTGTCCTGTGCCAGCTGCCACCGGCTGGACCAGGGCGGGGCCGACTCCCAGGCAAAATCGCCGGGTTTCAAGGGGCAGCCTACCCGGGTCAACACCCCCAGCGTGTTCAATGCCGCGCTGAATTTCCGGCAGTTCTGGGACGGGCGTGTCGAATCCCTGGAAGCGCAGATCGACAGCGTCGTGCAAAGCCCCAGCGAGATGGGCAACACCTGGCCGGCGCTGATCCGCACCTTGAGCGATGACAGCGCCTACCAGAAGTCCTTCGGTGCCCTGTACCCGGACGGCATCACCGCAGCCAACGTGCAAAATGCCCTGGCCACCTATGAAAAGACCTTGCTCAGCGCCAACTCGCGGTTCGACCAGTACCTGCAAGGCAATACCGACATCCTCAGCCTGGAAGAAAAATACGGTTACCAGCGCTTCAAGGATTACGGCTGCATCGCCTGCCACCAGGGGGTCAATATTGGCGGCAACATGTTTCAGAAGTTCGGCGTGATGGGCGACTACTTCGCTGCCCGGGGCAACCCCACCGACGCCGACCTGGGGCGCTTCCTGGTCACCGGCGACGAACAGGACCGCAACGTGTTCAAGGTGCCCAGCCTGCGCAATGTCGCAGTGACTGCGCCCTACTTCCATGACGGTTCGGCGCCGACCCTGGAGCAGGCAGTGGAAGTCATGTTCAAGTATCAGCTGGGGCGCCCGCCCAATACCCAGGACATCAGCCTGATCGTCAAGTTTCTCAAGACCCTGACCGGCGAATGGCAGGGCAAGCCCTTATGAAGCTGTCCCGACGCGTGCCGATCATGCTGCTGTCGCTACTGACCCTGAGCCTGGTGCTGGGGCTGGCCTTTCTCTACTTCAAGACGGTGATCGGCCAGCCCTCGAACTACGTACTGGCGCGGGACCTGATCAGCCATATCAAGCAGTTGAATGCCCAATGGGAAACCGAGGTGCTCAAGGCTCGGATCGCCATCACCCACGACTACGATCCACTGGTCATGCCGGTGCAAGAGATCAACCAGCTGTGGAACCGCTTCGATCAGCTTTCACAACAGAACCACAATGACCCGGCCGCCTGGACGGCCGGCCACCAGGCGTTCATCGAGGCCTTCCAGGAAAAGGCCGGCCTGGTGGAGCGTTTCAAGACCCACAACGCGGTGCTGCGCAACTCCCTGGCGTTCCTGCCCACTGCCGAAGACGACATCCAGCGCCGCCTGGCCGGCCTTGACGACCAGGCGCGGCTGTCAGAGCAGACCATTGCCATCGATACCTATGACCTGCTGCTCAGCAGCCTGGAGTTCGCCCAGGTTTCCAGCGACGACCGGGCCGCAGACATCCTGGTGGGGCTGAACAAACTGGCGGTCAACAAGGAGCGCCTGCCCGAACCCATGCATGAGCCGGTGGAGATCCTCAGCAACCACGTCTCGGTGATTCTGCGGGAGCAGCCGGTGGTCAACGACCTGCTGGAGCGCATCACCTCGATCCCCATCGCCCAGCGCCTGGACGACATCACCCATCTGCTCAACGCCGATCAGTCGCAGGCCGACCTGCAGGACCAGAAGGCCCACCAGTACCTGCTGCTCTTTGCCGCCTTGCTGGTGATACTGATTCTCTACCTGGCCGTCAGGCTGGTACGCAGCTACGCGGTCATCCGCCGGGTGAACACGGCCCTGCAGAGCGCCAACGAGCACCTGGAACACCGGGTCGAGGAGCGCACCCGGGAGCTCAAGGAAGCCCAGAGCGAACTCATGGACAGCGCCCGCCAGGCGGGCATGGCGGAAATTGCGACCAACGTCCTGCACAACGTGGGCAACGTGCTCAACAGCGTGAATATCTGCAGCGAAATGCTCAGCCGCACCCTGCGCTCCAGCAAGGCACAAGGGCTGGGCAAGGCCATGCAGTTGATCAACCAGCACCAGGATGACCTGGGGCGTTTTTTCACCGAAGACGACAAAGGCAAGCTGCTCCCCGGCTACCTCAATCAATTGGTCGAAGCCATAGCCACCGAACAGCAGGGCATGGGCGAAGAACTGGCTCAGTTGGCCCGCAGCGTCGACCACATCAAGGAAATCGTCGCCACCCAGCAATCCTATGCCGGAGCCTCACGACTGATAGAACCCCTGCGGGTCGCCGAGCTGATCGAAGACGCCCTGCGCATGAACTCCGGCGCCCTGGCCCGGCATCAGGTCACGGTGGTCAAGGACTATGGCCCGTTGCCTCCGGTGATGGGCGACAAGCACCGCATGCTGCTGATCCTGATCAACCTGATCAGCAACGCCAAGTACGCCATGTCCAACCTTGATGATCATTCACGGACCCTGACCCTGAGCGCCAGAGTGCTGGACGGCCAGACCCTGAGCATCAGCGTCAAGGATGAAGGCGAAGGCATCCCCGCGGAGAACCTGACGCGGATTTTTTCCCACGGCTTCACCACCCGCAAGGACGGCCACGGCTTCGGCTTGCATAGCTGCGCCCTGGCGGCCATGGAGATGGGTGGACAATTGAATGTGCACAGTGATGGCCCCGGCCTGGGCGCCACCTTCACTCTGGACATCCCGCTGATCAGCGCAGAGGACCCATGATGGACCAGTTGAACAATCGCCGGATCCTGCTGATCGACGATACCCCGTCGATCCACGAGGACTTTCGCAAGATCCTCACCCCGCCCGAGGCAGACGACAACGGTCTGGATGACCTGGAGGCACAGCTGTTCGGCGCCACGGCCAAGCCCCGGCAACAGCCTTTCGAACTGGATTCGGCCTACGGCGGCGAGGAAGGCCTGGCCATGGTCTGCCAGGCCCAGGAGCGGCAGCGTCCCTATGCCCTGGCGTTTGTCGACATGCGCATGCCCCAGGGCTGGGACGGCGCGCAGACCATCGAGCGCCTCTGGCAACAGGACCCGCGGCTACAGGTGGTGGTGTGCACCGCCTACTCCGACTATTCCTGGGAAGAGCTGCTGGAGCGCCTGCAGGGTCATCACCGCCTGCTGATCCTGAAGAAGCCCTTTGACAACATCGAAGTCCAGCAGATGGCCAACACCCTGACCAGCAAGTGGGAAATGACCGCCCGCGCGCTTTTGCAAATGCATCACCTGGAGCACCTGGTGCAGCAGCGCACCGAAGACCTGAGGCAGGCCGGGGCGGCGCTGCAACTGGAGATCGACGAACGCAAGCAGTTGGAAAACCAGCTGGTGCAATCGGAAAAACTGGCCTCCCTCGGGCAACTGGCCGCCGGGGTCGCCCACGAAATCAACAACCCCATCGGTTTCGTGTCCTCCAACCTCGGCAGCCTGGCAGGCTACCTGCAGCAGCTCGACCAGATGCTCAGCGCCTATCGCCAGGCCGAAGAAGCCATCGCCGCGCCGGAACTGCGCAAGCACCTGCAGAGCCTGCGCGAGAGCATCGACCTGGACTTCCTCCAGCAGGACATTCCGGTACTGATCAGGGAGTCCAAGGAAGGCATCGGCCGGGTGGCGCAGATCGTCAAGGACCTGAAGAACTTCTCCCGGGTCGACAGCGACCAGCAATGGCAGCTGGCGAGCCTGCAACAGGGCATCGACTCGACCCTGAACATCGTGGCCAACGAACTCAAGTACAAGGCCGACCTGGTCACCGACTACCAGCCGTTGCCGGAAATCGAATGCCTGCCCTCCCAACTCAATCAAGTGGTGATGAACCTGGTGGTCAACGCGGCGCAGGCCATAGGCCCCGAGCGCGGCACCATTACCCTGCGCAACGGCGTGGACGGCGAGCGGGTCTGGCTGGAGGTCAGCGACAGCGGCTGCGGCATCGACCAGGAGCACCTGGCCAAGATCTTCGACCCCTTCTTCACCACCAAGCCGGTGGGCCAGGGGACCGGCCTGGGCCTGTCGCTGTCCTACGGCATCGTCAAGAAGCACGGCGGGCAGATCAGCGTGCAGAGCCAGCCGGGCGTCGGCAGCACCTTTCGCGTGGAACTGCCGATCCGGCAGGCGCGTCAGGAGTTGCCCGCACAACCCTAGCCAAACCGCCCCCCTACCGCTAAGGCCTGGCACAGGAGCTGTCCATGAACCGCCCCGACGATTCGATCAAGCTCGGCAAGCAAGCCCGCAAGGACTGCCCCCGCAGCTCCCATTCCGATCCCGGGCAGATCAAGCGCGACCCCTTGCCGTTGATCGAGGCCTCCAGCCAGGGCCGGGTCCAGTCCCTGGTGGCACTGCGCTACGGGCGCATGCTGGTGTCGCCCTTCACCTTCTACCGTGGCAACGCCCTGCTCCAGGCCCACGACCTGGCCAGCACCCCGGACATGGGCCTGCGCTCGACCATCTGTGGCGACTGCCACCTGATGAACTTCGGCGGCTTTGCCACCCCCGAGCGCAACCTGCTGTTCAGCGTCAACGACTTCGACGAGGTCCATCCCGGCCCCTGGGAGTGGGACCTCAAGCGCCTGGTGGCGAGCTTCCTGATAGCCGCCCGGCACCTGCGCCACGGCCCGGGGGTCGAAGAGGCCCTGTGCCGCGAACTGGTGGGCGCCTATCAGCGCAGCATGGCCACCTGCGCCGGGCAAAGCGCCCTGGAGATCTGGTACGACGCCCTGACCTACGAAGACCTGCTGCACCAGGCGCGCTCCAACAGCGACACCCTGGAGCATGTGCAACGGGCCATCGACAAGGCCGCCCGGCGCACCCATGCCGAGCTCCTGCCCAAGATCAGCGAACGCGACGCCCGGGGCCGCCTGCTGATTCGCGACGACCTGCCGGAAATCTTCCACCTGCACAACACCACCAGCCTGCTGGACCCCGACGATGACTGGATGCGCCTGGAAGACTGGCGGCCGCTGTACGACACCTTCATGCGCGACTACCGCGGCACCCTGCAGGCCGACCGCCGCGACCTGCTGGCACGGTTCCAGCCCAGCGACCTGGCCTTCAAGGTGGTGGGGGTTGGCAGCGTCGGCACCCGCTGCCTGGTGGCGCTGCTCACCGACGCCCAGCAGCGGCCACTGTTCCTGCAATTCAAGGAAGCCCGGCGCTC
>NZ_VYKE01000144.1:0-12974 GCF_032424515.1 Pseudomonas sp. JV245A | reverse complement strand
GGCCCAGCGCAGCAGCGACCGCCGCCCGCTGCTGGGCATCAGCCTCGCGGCCCAGGCCGCGGGTTTTCTCGGGCTGGTGCTGTGGCCCTTGCAGAGCCCGCACCTATGGGTGGCGCTGATCGGCTTCGGCCTCGGAGCGTGCTTTGCCCTGAGCCTGATCCTCACCCTCGATCACCGGCGCGACCCTCGGGAAGCCGGGCAACTGGCGGCTTTTGTCCAGGGCGTG
The DNA here is from genome assembly GCF_032424515.1 of Pseudomonas sp. JV245A. Classification (NCBI taxonomy): domain Bacteria; kingdom Pseudomonadati; phylum Pseudomonadota; class Gammaproteobacteria; order Pseudomonadales; family Pseudomonadaceae; genus Pseudomonas; species Pseudomonas sp. JV245A. Next base: position 12,748 of record NZ_VYKE01000144.1, on the reverse strand, counting down.
GGCTTTCTGATCAACGCCGTCTCGCCATGGCTCAGCGGCTGGCTGCGGCAAGTCACCGGCAGCTTTGTCAGCGCCTGGTGGGTGCTGATCGTGGGTGTCCTGGCGATGCTGCTCCTGACCCGGATCTTCAGCCCCGCCAGCTATCAGGCCCGGGCCCAGCTCGATACCGCGCCCCAACCGGCCTGACACCGGCCCTCCAACCCACCGCCTGCCAGCACGGCAGGCGGCGTTCTTCATGTCGCCACAGCACCACTATCCTTCTCGACCGGCTAAGATCGGCCGCCAACGCCTCTCGCGACAACGGGCACACACTCAACTCAGGACACAGGAATAGCGATGGACGCTGCAACGATCGGCCGCTGGGTAAGCAGCCTGGGGCTCAGCCATGAAGAACTGATCGCCCGGGGAGAACGCATCGAGACCCCGACGGACAAGATCTACGATGAATTCGATTGGCTGACCGTGATCGTCGAGCCCGGCCTGATGCTGGACTTCTGGGAAGACAGCCTGGCCCTGGAAAAGGTATTGATCGAACTCATGCCCCTTGAACAGGGGCGCTCCTTCTACAGGGGCGAGCTGCCCGCCCCGTTCTCGCGCAGCATGACCCACGCCGACATCCGCGAGCTGCTGGGTACGCCCCTGCGATCGGGGGAGCGCAGGCCATCAGCAGATGGGCAATACACGCTCAACGCCTGGGAGAGCTACCGCCTGCCGGAGCACCTGCATCCCGGTGCGCGGGTTGGGTTCGTCTATAGCGCCGACCGGCAGATCAAGGTCCTGTCGTTCGACTTGCTGGAGCCGCAGCGCGACTGATTCGGCCACACAGAGTGGCTCGTGGAAACTCGCGGCGATCCGCCAGGCATCAGAGGACCGGCGCGAGATCGCCAAGCAAGGCCCTGCGGTCCTTTTCGCAGCCTCGCAGGCTCGGCAGCGGCGACAGGAAACGTGGAGGACGACAGAGATAGGTCGGCCGGTAGGCCGCCGGCAGATTTTGATCCTGCTCTGGCTTTTGATCTTCCTGCCCCCTTAGACACGATGGCCAAACGCAGGCGAGGCACCGAGTGGAGGGGCAGGAGCCTTTGGTTACTTTGGGCTGGCCGGCATTCCGGGCTTCAAAGTGACTCGCTGTAAGAGCCAAACCATAAGTGGCCGTGACCGCAGCAATGGATAGGTACACCAATAAGACCCCAACCTCGGGTTTTACGGCCACTACGCGCCCGGGCGGGAACAAGCTCCCTCGCCACAGCATGATTCCTGGCTTGGAGTCGTGGCGACTATTGAAAATAAATTATTGTAATTCGATAATTTTTTATCAATAATTTGCCACCCCCAAAGTTTTGCAAGGAATAACGCATGAACTCCCAAATCAACGGCTCGGCCCAGTACCGCTTACGACGGGTCGGCCTGCTGGCCGCGATCCTGGCCTGGGTCATGGGCGTGGTGGAGCTGGGCGGCAATGCCGGGCTCTGGATCTACAGCAAGGACCAGGTCCTGGGCGCCCTGCTCAGCGTATTTGCCGAACACTCGCCGCGCCTGCTGGAAGCGGACTTCAAGCTCTCGTCGCTGAGCTTCGCCCTGCTGGTGATCCTCGACTTCCTGCCACTGCTGCTGTCGAGCTTCGCCCTGTACCTGACCGGCGTGTTCTTCCTGCGCCTGTCCCGTGGCGAAACCTGGAGCGATCGCAACATCCGCATCCTCTGGCGCGTGGGCATGCTGTGGATAGTCGCCCCGGCCACGTTCCCGATGATGGAAACCCTGCAAGGCCTGGCCCTGTCCATCGACCTGCCGCCCGGCCAGCGCATCCTGCAGATTTCCGCGGGCTTCTCGTCCTACGCGGCCTACGAGGTGGTCAAAGGAATCTTGCTCTGCTCGTTTTCCATTATCATGCGCGACGCCAAAGTCCTCAGTGATGAGCACAGTCACTACATATAGAACAATGAGATGACCATTATCGTTCGGCTTGACGTTGTCATGGCTAAAAACAAGATTCGCTCGAAAGAGTTGGCCGCCATCCTGGGCATTACCGAGGCCAATCTGTCGTTGCTGAAAAATGGCAAGGTCAAGGGGATGAAAATCGAGACCCTGGACAAACTCTGCGCCGCACTCGACTGCCAGCCCGGCGACCTGCTGGAATATCAGGCCACCGAGCCCGCGTGACACCCCCGCGTTTGTTTGATCCGAGTCCCGATCGTTAAAGCCTTACCACTCCTCACGTTGCACATTGGCTTATTCATGACTCGCTACCTGCTCTGCCCGCTGCTTTTGCTCGCCTGTCTTTTGACCGGCTGCGCCAACAAACTCGAAGTGGCGATTGCCGCCACTCCGGCCCCGGACTACTACTTCGACCCTCAGGCCCCGGTGCTGGTAAGCATCAACGGAGCCAACGATGCCCACGGCCTCAACGCCAGCTACTACCTGCGCGACATGGTCGCCGCCCTGCATGGCATGGGTTTCAAGCAGGTCTACACCGATACGTCGCTGCCCAAGAACCATCCGCCGTTCCGAATGAACTTCACCCTCGACGTGGGCAGTGAAAAGGTCAGCTACCGCTACACCGCCACCGACTACGGCCAGGTGCCCAGCAGCACCAAGACGGTGTGCAAGCAGAGCACCCATAAAGACAAGAACCTGGTGTGCAACAGCACCCCGACCACCACCTGGGGCCCGGTGGGTTCCTCGGAGCGCACCGGCTACACCACCCTCAGTACCTTCAACATCAAGGCCAAGGACGAACAGAGTAGGCGCACGGTATTCCTGCTGCGGGCCTCGTCCTATAACGAGGACTGCCAGGACGCCAAGGTCGAGGATTTCCTGGTGCAGGAAAGCCTGGACAACCTGGACTTCCGCAACCGGGTGCAGCGCAAATACACCGTCACCCTGCCCGAAGGCCATAGCTGCAAATAAGCGCCTACCACGCACCGGGCGACACGCCTACAATCGCCCCTCGACGCCCGCCCGATCCTCCATCGGGCGGGCGCGGTCCCTCAACGACAAGGCGCATGTCGAGCATGACCCTGGATTGGAATGCCTGGGAAATAGAACCCGGATCTATCGTGGACGAACAGCTGATCGCCCAGGTGCAGCATCGCCTCGGCGTCGAGTTTCCGTCGCTGTACCTGGAGCTGGTGGAGTACGCCGAGGCCGCCACGCCGGGGATCGGCGGCTTCGCCTATGACGGCGGCTACACCTGCATCAGCGAGTTCTTCGAATTCGGCCTGAGCAGCCAGCCCTGGACCCTGCTCTGGTACGCCAGCCCTGGCCGTGTGCCGGGGCTCGCCGCAGGCTGCCTGCCGATTGCCCGGGATGCCGGCGGCCTGCTGATCTGCCTGGACTTCAACAGCCCGGCCGTGGCGGTGGAAATCTTCGATCCCGAGAGCGCCAGCCGTTACCCGGTGGCCGCCGATTTCAAGGCCTTTGTCGAGCTGTGGCAGCCATGAAGTGGATAGTCGTGCCCACCAGCAAAGACGCCCAGCAACGCCTGGACCTGGACCAGTGCCTGCCGGGCGACCTGGAAGAACTGGCCCTGTCCCCGGAGCAGTGGGCAACCCTGTCCCGCAGCGACCTGCTGCCCAGCTTGAACCGTGCCCTGGGCACCCTGATCGATGACTACGAGGACGCCTCGATCCAGGGCCAGGCCGCCCTGGCCACGGCCCTGTCGATCCTGACCCGGGCCGCTACGGCGCAAGACAAACTGCTCCCCAAGCTGATCGCCTTGAATCGACTGGCCCTGGAACGCGACACCGGCCTGTTTTTCTACTTCTGAAGCCATCCCCAGGGCTGCTCCCGCACCTGATTTGTGGCGAGGCCGCCCGCCCCCGGGAACCTGCTCAAATCCCCGCCTGTTTGAGCCCCGAGCCCGGCACGCTCACTGCCGTTTCCGAACGTGGCGTGCCCTGGGGCACCCAGTCGTAACTCACCGGCAGAGCCCGGTACACCCAGTTGCTGATGGCCTCGCTGCCCGGTGCCTTGCCCAGATAGGGGCTGACGTATTCCCAGACGATTTCACCGCCGGCCGTCACCTGGAAGAAGCGCCCGTTCATGCCTTCATCGATCAGGGTGTTGCCGTTGGGCAGGCGCCGCGCACTGCTGATGAACGAGCTGTAGAAAGCCCAGCCCGGCTGCCGGGAACTGGCGGCGCTGTACTGCCAGACGATCTGGTTCTTGATCGGGTCGATCTCCAGCACCCGGGAGCCGGCGATCAGCCCCAGGGGCACCGAGGGGTAACCGGCGGTGCCCTGGTTGTCGAACACCAGCAGATGCCCGGCCCCTGGCAAGCCGGCGGGAATGATGTGGGCGTCATGCTGGCCGACGAACTGGTCCACCGGGCGCGGCACCTTGGCGGCGGTCTTCGGGTTGATCGGCGACAGGTTCGGCCCCAGGCGCCAGACCACCTTGCCGCTGTGCTTGTCGAGGATGGCGATGAAGTTGGCGTTGCGCGAGTCGATCAGCAGGTTGTCCGGGGCGAAGCGTTTATCACCGGCGTCGAACCACTGGTTGGGGCCCACCACGCTGAGGTTGTTGATGTGCAGGTAGTCCGGGTTGTCGGTGCCGTACACCAGCTTCAGTTGCGCCGGGGTAAAGCCGAATTCCTTGAGGTGTTCGGAGGCCAGCCACTGCCATTTGACCTGGCCCTCGGGGCTGACTTCATAGATCGCGTCGTCGATTACCTGGGGCACCTTGAACCCCGCCACCTTGTGCACCTTGTTGGCCAGCACCAGGGTGTTGCCGTTGCTCAGCCGGCGCTGGTCATGATGCTGCTGGGCCGCGCCGCCCGGGGCCTGGTCGCCCCACTGCCAGACCAGCTTGCCGTTCCAGTCCAGCTCGCCGACGCTCTGGTTGCCCAGGCCGTTGCCCGCCGAACCCAGGGGCCCGGGCTCCTTGTCCTTGAGCTGCAACAGCACCCGGCCACGCTCGCCGCCCACCAGTTGCGGGTCGATGATGGCCGAGGGGAAACCGGCCTGGGGCCAGTTCTTCACTTCGTTGCCGTTCATGTCGATCAGGTGGGTCTGCTTATCGGCACCACTGAAGATCACGTACTGGTTATAGGCCCTGGCCGGGTCGTAGCGAGTGACGCCGGTGGGGTAGACGCTGGGCGCGGCCTGCACCGCCGAGGCCAGCAGGGCGGTGGACAGCAGCAGGGGCAAAGCGGTGGTGAGGCGCAACATGACAAGCACTCCTGTTCAAGTCGAAAGGCGCCGGAGAACCCGGCGCAAGGTGCGAAAAGCCGGGTATCAGAAATCGTAGCGACCGGTCACGCCCAAGGTCCGCGGGGTGCCCAGCAGGCCTTCGTAACCGCCGTTGCCGCCGGTCCAGAGGGTGGTGTAGTAGGTCTTGTCGAAGGCGTTCTTCAGCCACAGCGAAACGTCCCACTGGCCCTGCTCGTAGTTGCCGCGCAAGCCGGTGGAAAGGTTGACCACGGCGTAGCTGGGGATCTGCCCGTACTCGGAATCCTCCACGGTGCCCACCGCCTTGGAACGGAACGCATAGCTGGCGGTGACGTACTCTTCCAGGCCGTTGTCCAGGTTCCACTTGTATTCGCCGTTGGCGTTGCCGATCCATTTCGAGGCGCCCACTACCTGGTGGCCGCTGAGATCGCACGAGGCCGGGGCACCGGGGCGCAGGCTGACTTCCGGCGGGCACGGCGCATCCTTGTAGGAGAGGTAGCGCACGTCGTTGTAGGAACCGTTGAGGTTCAGGGTCAGGCCACGGATCGGCACCAGGGTGCTTTCCACTTCCACCCCGCGCGAGCGCACCGAACCGGCGTTGGTCAGGTACTGCACGCGGTTGACGTCGTCGTAGGCGTTGGTCTGGTAGCCGTTGACCTGGGTCCAGAACAGGTTGGCGTTGAGTTGCAGACGGCGGTCCCACAGGGTGCTCTTGAAACCCAGCTCGGCGTTGTTGGCGCGCTCGGTGCCGATCAGCAGCGAATCGGCCCCGGCGGTAGGCGCCGACCCCACCGTCAGGTTGACCCCACCGGACTTCTCGCCGTGGGACAGGGTGGCGTAGCCCAGCAGGTCGTCGGTGATGCGGTAGCTGAGGTTGAGCAGGCCCGAGGGGCTGGTGCTGTACTGATTGAGGTCGCCGGAGTCATAGGCTCCGGTGCGCCCGCGCCGCGCGTTGGCGGCGGCGCCGGCCACCGCCACGCCGCCCACCGGGGCGTTGCGGGTCACCCAGGCGCTTTTCTCCTCGTAGGTGCCGCGCAGGCCGGCGGTGAAATCCAGGCGCTCGGTGAGGTGCCAGGTGCCCTGGGCAAACAGGGCGAAGCTGTTGGTCTGGATATGCCCGTTGCCGATGCTGGTGACGTTGCTCAGGGCGCCGGCCGGGGTGCCATTCCAGATGTCCGCCTTGGGCCCGTAATAGGCGAAGGATTTGTTGTCCAGGTCGGAGCCGAAGTAGTAGGCGCCCAGCACGTAGTCGAAGAAGCCGCCGGTGGGCGAGGCCAGGCGAAATTCCTGGGACCACTGCTTGTCTTGCACCGAAACCCCGGCGTTGTAGCTGGCCGGAACGTTGAGGCCATCGTCGTTGCGCGGGGTGAAATTCCACCAGCGGTAGGAGCTGACCGAGGTCAGGGTGAAGTCGCTGGGCAGGGTCCAGTTGGCCTCAAGCGAAGTGCCGCCCTGGAACACCGTCACGTGCTGGTCGTTGTCCAGGTTGACCTTGCGGTGCGAACCATTGACCAGGGTCGCGCCGGCCGCCGCCGCGCGCGACTCGTAGACATTGGTGCCGTTGATGGTCGGCCCGGTGCTGTACAGCACTCGTGTGCCGGCGCTGGAATCCTCTTCGTTGTAGTCGCCGATCCAGCGCAGGTTGAAGCTCTCATTGGGCTTGTACAGCAACTGCCCGCGAAAGCCCTGGCGTGAGCCGCCATTGAGGTCGTGGCCGTCGAATTCGTTCTTGATGTCGCCGTCGCTGCGGGTGCGGTAGGCGGAAAAACGCCCCGCCAGCTCATCGGTCAGCGGCCCGGAAATCGTGCCCTTGGTCTGGAAGTATCCATCCTCGCCGAGGGAGGTTTCGATGCTGCGCTCCGGGGTGAAGCTCGGCGCCCGGGTGCTGATGTTGATCACCCCGGCGGTGGTGTTCTTGCCGAACAGGGTGCCCTGGGGGCCGCGCAGCACTTCCAGCTGCTCGATGTCCATCAGGTCGAACACCGCCATCCCCGGCCTTCCGAGGTAGACGTTGTCGATGTACAGCCCGACGCTGCCTTCCAGGCCGTCGCTGGCCGGGTTGTTGCCCAGGCCACGGATCGACACGCTGGACTGGCGCGCATGCATGTAGGCGACGTTGACGCTGGGCACCAGTTGCTGCAGATCCTGGATGCGGTACACCCGCTGGCTCTCCAGGGCCTGGCCGCTGACCACGCTCATGGGGGTGGGCACGCTCTGGGAGCTTTCCTCGCGTCGACGGGCAGTGACGGTCACCGTCTGCAACTGGCCATCATCGGCCTTGGCCTTGCTGGCACTGCTCTTGGCCGGGGTGGCTTGCGGCGCCGGGGCCTCTTCGGCCCAGGTCGGTGTCCAACTGGCACTGCCGGCCAGCAACAGCGCCAGGGGCAGGCGCTTGAGCCGCCGGGGCGAGAGGGGTGAAGCGAGGGACAACGGGCTCATGGGCGGCTCCTGGTCAGAAAATATACAGCCTTGTATATTCCTTAAAGTTATTTATTTATGTTTTTACAAAGATTTACTGCATAAGAGATTGCCTTTATAAGGAGTCGACCTAATGCATAGCCAATGCATTTCCCCGATATTTTTTATGTGAAAAATGCATATCGACCTGCGCCAGCTCCGCCACTTCATCGCCCTCGCCGAACAGCGCAGCTTTGTCGCGGCCGCAGCGGCGGTGAACCTCTCGCAATCGGCCTTCAGCCGCAGCATCCAGGCCCTGGAACACAGCGTCGGCTGCCAGCTGGTGGATCGCGGGCGCAAGGACCTGGCGCCGACCAAGCAGGGCCAGTTGCTGCTGGAGCACGCGCGCCGGCTGGTCAGCGGCGCCCAGCAGATGGCCAACGAGATCAGCCAGTTCAATGGCCTGGAGGCGGGAGAGTTGCGCTTCGGCTGTGGCCCGGCGCCAGCCGCAGGGCTGATCCCCCGGGCCATCGGCAGCTTTATCGGGCGTTATCCCAAGGCCCGGGTGCAGTTCCAGGTGGATGACTGGCAAAGCCTGAGCAAGCGCCTGCTCAGCGAAGAGTTCGAATTCTTCGTTGCCGACACCCGGCACTTCGAGGCCGATCCGGACTACCTGACCCAGCGCCTGCGCCCGCGCAAATGGCATTTCTGCTGCCGCGCCGGGCACCCCCTGGCCCAGCGCGAAAGTGTCAGCGCCAGCGAACTGATGAGCTACCCACTGGCGGTGACCATCCGCCCGCCCAACCTGCGCAAGGTCATTGTCGACCTGAGCGGCAAGCCGGACTTCACGCCCAATGTGGAATGCGAAAACAGCTACAGCCTGCTGGGGGTGGTCATGCGCTCGGACGCCATCGGCATCGTCGGTTCCTACAGCGACGCGTTACACAACGCCAAGGGCGAGCTGGTGTGCCTGAAGATCGACGGCCTGGCCGACGACCTGGAAGAGCTCTACACCCGCTACGGCATCGTCAGCCGCGCCGGCTATCGCCTGTCGCCTTTGGCCGCGGCGATGATCGACGAGATCAAGCGCATCGACGAACAGGACGAAGAGGTATGCAACCTGGACAACCTCGCCGTGTGAACTGCCCCCACCCGTAGGAGCCGGCTTGCCGGCGAAGAGGCCCTTGAACCTTGCAGCGCGCTCGAGGGCGCCTTCGCTGGCAAGCCAGCTCCTACAAGACCCTGCCGTCCGCACACGACGTGGGGGGCCGGTCGGCATTGCATGAAACGCATCGAAACTATTCGGCAAATGCGCTTGCCGGAAGCCCCCGCCGGAGGCGAAAAACCTCGCCTGTCTTCCCCTCGGTGAACCCCATGTCCAATACCCATCCGCCCGTGCGCAACGTGCTCTACATCATGTGCGACCAGCTGCGCCGGGATTACCTCTCGTGCTACGGCCACCCGCACCTGCATACCCCGAACATCGACCGCCTGGCCGCCGCCGGGGTGCGCTTCAGCCGCGCCTACACCCAGGGCACCATCTGCGGCCCGTCGCGCATGTCGGCCTACACCGGGCGCTACGTCAGCAGCCACCAGGTGGCCTGGAACGCCGTGCCCCTGCCCCTTGAAGAACTGACCCTGGGGGACTACCTGCGACCCCACGGCATCCGCACCGCGCTGGTGGGCAAGACCCACGCCACGCCCAACCTCGACGCCCTGCAACGCCTGGCCATCGACCCCGGGAGTGCCCAGGCCGAGGTGCTCAACGAAGTCGGCTTCGAGCCCTATTTCCGCCATGACGGCATCTACCCCGACGACCCGGTATTCGACGACAAGCGCGAGTCCGCGCCCTACACACACTACCTGCGCGACCTCGGCTACCAAGGGCGCAACCCCTGGCACGACTGGGCCAACGCCGGGGCCGGCGAGCAGGGGCAAATCCTCAGCGGCTGGAAAATGCGCAACGCCCACCTGCCGGCCCGGGTCGCGCAAGAGCACTCGGAAACCGTCTACACCACCGACCGCGCCATCGACTTCATCAGCGAACAAGGCGAGCAGCCCTGGTGCCTGCACCTGTCCTACATCAAACCGCACTGGCCCTATATCGCGCCTGCCCCGTACCACGCACTGTATGGCCCCGAGCAGGTGATCCCGGCGGTGCGCGCCGCGCCAGGGCAGCTCAGCGATCACCCGGTCTACGCCGCCTTCCGCCAGCATGAAGAAAGCCTGAATTTTTCCCGGGACGAAGTGCGCCTGAACGTGGTGCCCACCTACATGGGCCTGATCAAGCAGGTGGATGACCAGCTCGGCCGGCTGTTTGACTTCCTGCAGAGCAACGGCCGCTGGGACGACACCCTGATCGTCTTCACCAGCGACCACGGCGACTTCCTTGGCGACCACTACCTGGGGGAAAAGGAATTTCTGCTGGAACCGGCGGTGGGCGTGCCGTTGATCGTCCGCGACCCACGCACGGCGGCAGACAGCAGCCGCGGCACCGTGGACGAACGCCTGGTGGAAACCATCGACGCCCTGCCGACCTTTCTCGAGGCCCTGGGCCTGCCGGGGGCCGAGCATCGCCTGGAAGGCCGCTCGCTGATCCCCCTGCTGCACGGCGCCGAACCGGCCTGGCGCCGCTACGCCATCAGCGAATACGACTACGCCTTCCAGGCCCCGGCGCGAGAGCGCCTGGGCCAGCCCATCGACCGCTGCCGCATGACCATGGTGCGCAGCGAGCGCTGGAAGTACCTGGCCTACGATGGCTTGCGCCCGCAGTTGTTCGACCTGCACAACGACCCCCAGGAGTTGCACGACCTGGGGACCGATCCGGCCTATGCCGCGGTGCGCGAAGAACACCTGGGATATGTGCTGGAATGGCTGCGCGGCCTGAAACGCCGTACCACCATCAGCCATCAAGAAATCGACCTGCGCGGCCAGCGTTTTCGCTACGGCGAGCCGGAAAGCGAAAAGCTGGTACAGATCGGCGTGTGGTAACCCCCACCCGTACCTGCACCTTCCCCCGTAGGAGCCGGCTTGCCGGCGAAGAGGCCCTCAAGTCTTGCAGTGCTCTCGAGGGCGCCTTCGCCGGCAAGCCAGCTCCTACAGTGGGCAGGTTCATCGGGTAAATGCCCGTAGGGGCTTGAGGGGGCGGGTCAGAGACCTTTGGTGGTCTGGCTGCGCTGGCCGTGGACGCCCACCGGAACGTCGCCCTTGAGGGTCACACGGCGCACGATGCGGTCCTGGGTGCCGTAGTCGTCCACGGCATAGTGCTGGGTCGAGCGGTTGTCCCAGATCGCTACGTCCCCTGCGCTCCAGCGCCAGCGCACGGTGTTTTCCAGACGGGTGACGTGGCTTTGCAGCAAGCCGAACAGATGCGCCGAGTCCGCCTGGGAATAGCCCTTGATGCGCTTCACGAAGTGCCCCAGTACCAGGCTCTTTTCACCGCTCTCGGGGTGCACGCGAACGATCGGGTGCTCGGTCTCGAATACCGTGGAGGTGAATACCTTGCGGTAACGCTCCAGCTTCTCCGCCGAAACGTCCGGCTTGGCCCCGGCGTAGTCGTATTCATTGCTGTGCACCGCCCAGAGCTTGTCCGCCAGCTCCCGCAGTTCCGCCGACAGTTCGTTGTAGGCCGTGGCGGTGTTGGCCCAGACGGTGTCGCCACCGGAGGCCGGGGCCACCACCGAGCGCAGGATCGAGGCCTTGGGGTAGGCGTCGACGAAGGTCACGTCGGTGTGCCAGGAGTTGGCCCGCTGGCCCTCGGCACCGTCCAGTTCCAGCAGGTAGCGGGTGCCGTCGCGTACCGGCACGGTGGGGTGGGCCACCGGTTCGCCCAGCAGGTGCGAGAAGGCTTCCTGGCTCTGGTCGTCGAGGTGGGTCTGGCCACGGAAGAAAATCACCTTGTACTGCACCAGCGCTTGTTGGATCGCTTCCACGGTGGCGGCGTCGAGATCGCCGGACAGTTGCACGCCACGGATCTCGGCGCCGATACGGCCGGCCACCGGGTGAATATCAAGGGCATGAACAGCAGGTTGAACGGCTAAGGCGGCATTGCTCATCAGGTACACCCTCATCGGACTGCTTACAGTGGAACCGCCGCGAAACAACGCTCTATCTATATTCAATTTAGATCTAATAGATAACTACATGCTTCGTTGACGGAATAAGAGCTTGCATTTAAAACCTCATTCCTCACTCGTCGCAAATGCCTTCGAGCTATTTTTCGGATGCCGGGAAAGCATATGGATCTTCGCCAATTGCGTTACTTCATCGCCCTCAATGAACACCGCAGTTTTGTCCGCGCCGCCGACGCCATGGGTATCACGCAGCCGGCCTTCAGCCGCAGTATCCAGGGCCTGGAACAGGAGTTCGGCTGCGTGCTGGTGGACCGCGGCAACAAGGATCTGCGCCCCACCCCGGAAGGCCAGGTGGTGCTGCAGCACGCCTTGAGCCTGGTGCAGGGGGCGGCCTTGCTCAGCAGCGAAGTGACCCAGATGACCAAGCTCGACGCCGGCGAAGTGCGCTTCGGCTGCGGCCCGGCCCCGGCGGTGAAGTTGGTGCCCGATGCGGTGGCGCAATTCACCAGTGCCCACCCGAAGGTGCGCACCTGCTTTGCCGTGGATAACTGGGAAAAACTCAGCCGCAGCCTGAACCGCGAAGAGATCGAATTCTTTATTGCCGACATCCGCCATTTCGAAGCCGACCCGAACTACCAGACCCAGCCCCTGACGCCCAAGCGCGGGGTGTTCTTCTGCCGCCCCGGGCACCCGCTGCTGGCCAAGGAGAGCCTGTCCACCAACGACATGTTCGATTACCCCCTGGCCACCACCCTGATCCCCCCGGGGATCCGCAAGCTGCTGGCCAACCTCAGCGGGCGCATCGATTTTTCCCCGACCATCGAGACCGAGCACTTTCCGGCGCTGGTGAAGATCGTCCGCCAGTCCAATGCCATCGGCGTGGGCACCGCCGAGGCCTTTGCCGAAGACATCGCCCAGGGTTCGCTGGCGCTGCTGCACTGGCGCAACCTGCCGCAGAACATCGACAGCCTGAATGCCCGTTGCGGCATCGTCAGCCGCAGCGGTTTTCGCCTGTCGCCGGCGGCGCGCAAGATGATCGAAGTGCTGGTGGCGGTGGATCGGCAGGGGCACGCCATCGCCGTGTAGAACAGCTTCGCCGGCAAGCCGGCTCCT